>CAYTNU010000001.1:0-42975 GCA_964439515.1 uncultured Candidatus Saccharibacteria bacterium
TTGACACGATATAGTTATGGGTATATGCTTATAACAGATAGTCAATATAAAAAGTCGGGCTATCATAACTAACATAATTAATTTAAATAAAAATATATGCCAAGATTTAATGGAACAGGTCCTTCAGGTTATGGTCCTGGAAGTGGTCAAGGGCTAGGTCCCTGTGGTGGTGGTGCAGCTTATGGCCGTAGAGGAGATGGTCGTGGACAGGGCTTTGGTTGGAGAAGATTTGGGGGATATTATTCTAATTCAGTCCCTTCTAAAAAAGAGGAAGCAGAAATGCTTTCAGAAGAAACAGGGATTTTAGAAGAAGAATTAAAAGCTCTTAAGTCTCGTTTAGCCGAACTTAAAGGTCAAAAATAAAATTAAATAGGAGAATAATATGAAAATAGCAATAAGTTCAACAGACAAAAATATTGAAAGTAATGTTTCTGATGTTTTTGGCAGATGTCCATATTTTGTTATTGCTGAAATCAAAGATAGTAAAATAATCAGCACAGAAGCAATAGAAAATACAGATGCGGATCAAATGAGCGGCGTTGGTGTTTTAACTGCTAAATTAATGGCAGAGAAAAATATTCAGGCTGTAATAACAGGAAGCGTAGGACCAAGAGCCTTAGATGTTTTAAAACAATTCAATATTGAAATTTATTCTGGAGAGGGTATTATAAAAGATGTTTTGCAGGAATTTATAGATGGAAAACTTAAAAAAGTTGATTAAGATGAAAATAGTTATTCCGACAGACAGTAAGAAAGGATTAGACGATCAAATAGCTGAACATTTTGGTCGTTGTTTGACTTATACCTTCCTCAATGAGAAGGGAGAGGTTATTGAAATTATAGACAATATTAGTGAGCATTCAGGCGGCATTGGTTTGCCTCCTAAATTAATGAAAGAACATGGAGCAGATGTCTTGCTATGCAAGGGAATCGGTCCAAGAGCGATTAATTTATGTAAAGAATTAGAAATTGATGTATATGTATATCAAGTAGATACAGTAAAAGAAATTTTTAATTTGTGGCAAAATAATAAACTTAAAAAAGCAGGCGAAGAAGACGCTTGTGAAGAACATAAAACATGAAAATTGCGGTTACAGGTGGAAAAGGAGGTACTGGCAAATCAATGATGGCTACTTCTTTAGCAATTGAATTTGCTAAAAATAATAAAACTGCCTTATTAGATGTTGATGTAGAATGCCCTAACGATCATCTCTTACTTTCCATCAAAAAAAAAGAATATAGCAAAATTTATCAGTCCATACCTAAATGGGATTTTAGCAAATGTACAAAATGCGGGAAATGTGCTTCTGTCTGTAAACAGAATGCAATTGTTTTTGTAAAAAATAGATATCCGGCTTTTGTAAAAGATATTTGTATTGGTTGCAAGGCCTGTATTATTTCTTGTCCTGAAAATGCTATTTCAGAAAGCAAAAAAGTAATCGGTACAATTTATACAGGGAAAAACCACAATGTGAATTTAATTTCAGGCGAACTTAAATTAGGTGAATTAGCTTCTGGAGAAGTAGTTGCCGAAGTTAGAAAACGTTCTGAAGAGATTAATAAAAAATTAAAAATAGAGATTGTTTTAATAGATTCAGCAGCTGGGATTGGTTGCCCTGTTATTGCTTCACTAGTTGGCACTGATTACATTGTAGCTGTTACTGAGCCTACCCCATCCGCCCTGAATGATTTAAAACGAGTATTATATTTAGCTGATCATTTTCAAATTAAACATGGGATAGTTATTAACAAACACGATCTATCAGAAAAATTTTGTTTAAAAATAGAAAAATTTGCTAAAGAAAAGAATATTGCAATTATTGGAAAAATTCCTTATAAAAAAGATTTTGTTAACTCAACCGTAGAAATGAAACCAGTGGTTGAAATCAATCCAAATTATCAAAAAACATTTCAAGGAATAATTAATCAAATAAATTCAACAAAAAAATGAAGAAAACAGATATTTTAATTATCGGTGGTGGACCTGCTGGAGTAGTAGCGGCCGTAACTGCCAAAAAAAATTATCCATCAAAAAAGATAACTTTAATTAGAAAGGAACAAAAAAGCATTATTCCTTGCGGTATCCCTTATATTTTTAATAGTTTAAATTCGGTTGACGAAAATTTAATGCCTGATAAATCTTTATTAGATAATAATGTTGATTTGATTATAGGGGAGGTGCTAAAGATAAAGTCAAAAGAAAAAGAAGTGATCCTTAAGAATGAAGATGCTTATAGCTATGATAAGTTAATTTTAGCACTTGGCTCAAAATCACAATTAATTCCTATTCCTGGTATAGAAAAAGAAGGAGTCTGGTTGGTAAAAAAGGATTATGAGTATTTAAATAAATTTAGAGAAGCAGTTTTAAAAAGTAAGAAAATAGTCATTATTGGTGGTGGTTTTATTGGCATTGAGTTTGCCGAAGAATTAGGCAGCATTAAAGATTTAAATGTTAGTATTGTTGAAATGCTTGATAACTGTCTTATAACTAATTTTGATAAAGAATTTGCAGTAATGGCCGAAGAAAAAATAAAAGATATGGGAATTAAGATATATTCTGGTAGTAAGATAAAAGAAATAGGCGGTGATAAAAAAGTAGAATATGTAGAACTGGATAATGGGGAGAAAATATCTGCTGATTTAGTGATTCTATCAATTGGAGCTTGTCCTAATATTGACTTGGCTAAAGAAGCTGGTATTAAAATAGAAGAAAAAGGCGGGATATGGGTTGATGAATATTTAAAAACAAATGTATTGGATATTTTTGCCGTAGGTGATTGTGCTCAAACTAAAGATTTTATTACTGGTGAAAACACATCAGTAATGCTTGCTTCTGTTGCAACTAGTGAGGCCAGAATCGTTGCTAGTAATTTATACCAATTAAAAATTATTAGAGAGAACAAAGGGACTGTTGGTGCTTTCTCAACTTCTATTAATGGTTTGGCTTTTGGAACAGTTGGTCTAACAGAAACGAAAGCTAAAGAAAGAGGATTTGATTATATTATTGGAGAAGGCCAAGCACTCAATCATCATCCAGCAAAATTAGCAAATACCGAATTAATTAAAGTAAAATTAATTTTTGCTAAATCTTCTGAAAATTTGCTTTTAGGCGGAGAAATTGTGGGGCCAGAAAGTATTGGTGAAATGTTAAATATATTAGCCATGGCTATTCAGCAAAAAGCTTCGCTTTTTGATTTTAGTACTTGGCAAATAGCAACTCATCCTCTTTTAACGTCTTCTCCAACTGCTTATCCTCTTATCTCAGCTGCTCAAAATGCAATATTAAAACTATGAAAGAAAAAGTAGCAATAATTTCAATATTGGCTAATGTATTTTTAGCCGGAGGTAAATTAATAGTTGGATTCATATCTGGGTCTAGCGCTGTTTTTGCTGATGGGTTGCATTCAGGCATGGATATATTCTCATCAGCTATTAGTTTTATCGGTATCAAAATAGCTAAAAAGCCGGTAGATAAAAAACATCCTTACGGTCATTATAAATTTGAAGTTTTAGCTGGATTGGTAATAACTATAATTTTGTTTTTAACAGGATTGTTTATTCTAATCGAGTCAATCAGTGGATTTAAAAATCCTTCTCCTGTAACTATTGGATATTTGGCTTTAGGAGTGATGTTAATTTCAGCTGTAATTAATGAAATAATGGCAAGATTAAAAATTCATTATGGCAAAAAAGAGAATTCAGTTGCCCTATTGTCTGACGGAGTTCATTCTAGAGTTGATGTTTATGCTTCATTAATGGTTTTAGTAGGATTATTTTTTACTGAATACTGGATTTATGTTGATTCGGTTTTAGCTTTATTAATTGGTTTATATATTATTAAAGAATCTTTTTCATTAGGAAAGGAAGCAATTGATTCTTTGCTTGATGTTTCAGCTGGAGAAGAAATAGAAGAAAAAATAAAATTAATTGCTAAAGAGCAGAACATTGAAATAGATACTTTAAAAACACAAAAAAAGGGTTCTACTATAAACGCTAATTTAGAAATGAAATTGCCGAATAACTTGAAGGTAGAAGAAGCGACTAAAATTTCTAACAGATTGAGAGAGAAGCTTATAGAATCAATAGAAAATCTTGAATATGTTGCTATCCAAATTGTTAGCCATGAAATAGAAACTGGATTTTATAAACCTAATTTTGGTCAAGGATTTGGCTGGCAAAAGAAAGGAAGATTCAAAGATAAGATTGAAGAAGCATCTGGAAAAGGACCAAATGGTTTATGTGTTTGTGAAAAATGTAATTATAAAACACCACATCAAGAAGGAACCCCTTGCTCATCTTTAAAATGTCCGATTTGCAATATAAATCTAAAGAGAGAATAACATGGCAAGACCTAGACTTTGTAGAAAAATAAGATTTAATCCAAATATAACCTATTTTAAGCCACAGGGAGTACCAATGAGATTTTTGAATATGGTTGAATTAACCACTGAAGAAATAGAAGCATTAAGGTTAAAGAATAAAGAAGATTTAGATCAAACCGAGGCGGCTAAGATGATGAAAACTTCTCGAAGTACTTTCCAAAGAATTTTGACTTCAGCTTATAAAAAAATCACCAATGCTTTGATTGAAGGGAAAGCTATAAAGATAGTGAAAGAGAATAAAAACCTTAAAAAATTTGAAGAAAGATAAAAATGAGTAAAAAAATTGAGAAAATTACAATTTTACCAGGAATAAATAAATTTGGTAAAAAAGAGAATTTTAAAAGAATTAATATAAAAAAAGGAGAAATAATAGCTATCGTTGGGAACACTGGAGCAGGTAAAAGCCAGCTCCTTTATGATATTGAAAGATTAGCTCAGAAAGATACCAAAAGTAAACGAAGAATTTTAGTTAATAATAAAATTCCAGACAAGGAATTAAGATTTAACCCGAAAAGAAAACTGATTGCTTCATTAGCCCAAAGTATGAACTTTTTAACAGATATATCTGTTAAAGATTTTTTACGTTTACATTTAGAATCTCGTGGTAAAAAGTCAAGACAGGGATTACTTGAAGAAGTAATAGAAGAAGCTAATAGAATTACTGGTGAACCAATTTCCCCTAAAATGAATCTATTAAATTTATCTGGTGGACAAAGCAGAGCATTAATGGTTTCAGATGTTGCAAATATTAGTATCTCTCCTATTATTTTGATTGACGAGATAGAAAATGCTGGTATAAAAAAAGAAGAAGCAATTAAAACTTTGGTAAAAGAAGGAAAAATTATTTTAATCGTTACTCATGATCCTAGTTTAGCATTAAATGCCAATAAGAGAATTATTATTAAAAATGGAGGCATTATTAAAATTTTGAACACTACCTTAAAAGAAAAGGGTATTGCGCATTATCTTAATTGGATAGAAAGTTATAATTTGGGAATAAGAAAAAGAGTAAGGCAAGGGGAAGAAATTAAAAATGTAGAAATATATTGTGAACCAATTAAAATGAAGAACAATACATAGAAATAATAAATACTATGAAATTTATAATTTTTGCCGGAACACCAGGTTCAGGAAAAACAAGTATAATTAAATATATAATTCAAGAATTAAAAGATAATTTTAAGTTATTTTATATTAAATTTGATTGTTTACGAACATTAGACGATGAACGTATTGCAAAAAAATATAAAATTCCAGCTGCTAAAAAGTTAGCTGGAGAACTTTGTCCTGACCATTACACGGCCTTAGAAATTCCGAAAATAATCAAAGAAAACCAAGATAAAGATATTATTATTTTAGAAACTGCTGGTCTATGTCTTCGTTGTTCCCCGTATATTAAAGAAGGATTAGGAATTAATGTTTTAGATATCACATCAGGAGATCCTTCTCGTTATGGTCCTATTTTAACTGACGCAGATATTGTTGCTGTTAGTAAGGGCGATTTAATTTCTCAAGCTGAAAGAGAAATTTTTAGAGCAAAAATTTTAAAAGTTAACACTAGAACAAAAATAGTTGAAACTAACGGACTTACTGGAGAAGGCGCATTTGATATTGCTGAATATATAAAATTATCATCTGAAATTAAAAGTAAGAAGCTTACCCTAAAGCATTCTATGCCTTCCGCAATTTGCGGTTATTGTTATGGAAACAGAATAATTGATGAAAAAAAAGTGCAAGAAAGATACTTAGCTGGAAAAAAATTAAAAAATTTAGTTCCTAATATAAATTGTGGAAAATGTGGTTTTAAATCCTGTAATGAATTTATTAGAGAAGTTTTAGATGGGAATGCGAAGAAAGAACAATGCCCATTTATCAAAACCAATGCTTCTCGTTAATCTATTAATAAAATAATCCTAATAAGAATATGACTAATTTAAAAATCAAGAAATCAAAATGCGCTGGGTGCGGAGCTTGTATTAATGTTTGTCCCTATGGCGCAATTAAAATTGGAAAAGATGGCAAAGCAATTATAGATAAAGAAAAATGTCAAATGTGTGGCAAATGCGAAGAAATTTGTCCTTTTGATGCTATCCAAAAAATTGAAGATGAAGAAAGTAATAATGAAAAATTTGATATGGAAAAGAAAGTGGAGCTTACCATAATAAAAAATTCAATTCATTAATTTAAAATGATAAATATATCTAAAAATAAATGTATTGGTTGTGGAATTTGTATAAACGTATGTTCAAAGGGGATAGAGATACTAGATGGGATAGCAAGAATAAAAAACAAGAATAAGGATTGTTTAAAGGATGCTATAATAGTTTGTCCTCAAAGGGCAATAAAAGAAATTAAACAAGATCTACTATTTGCTATTGGGACAGATCAAGATCAACTTATAAAACAAAATGATCATGTAGGCATGTCTAAGTATTTTCAAATATGGAAATATTCAAATGGAAATTTAGATTTTAAAGAAAGAAGAGAAAATGTTAAATATAAAGAAGACAGAGGAAGGATTCGTGGAGATTTTGGTAAGGCTAAAGCAACAGCATCTGTTTTGAAAAATGTTGATGTTCTAGTGGGAAAAATGTTTGGCCCAAATATTATTAGATTGAAAAATAAGTTTGTTTGCACTGTAATTAGAGAACCGAAAATTAAGAAAGCAATAGACATAATTAAAGAAAACATTAATGAAATAGTTGAAGAATACGATAAAGAGAAGAGAAGTGGTATCGTTTTAAAATAATTAAAATAATGAATCTTATAACAAAAGTATTTAATAAAGAAATTGAAAAAAATTATGCTTTATAAAATAAATAAATCAAAATGTACAGGTTGCCAAGTTTGTATTGCAAATTGTCTTGGGGTAATTAGAATAGGAGCCGATGGAAAGGCAGAAATTGTTGATCAAGAAAAACTTGAACAGTGTGGCGGAGAAAATATTTGTCCAATGGGAGCAATAGAAGGAATAGGCAAAGAAAGAAAATCTGAAACAGAAATTTTATCCCAGTCAAACTCTCAACCTTTACCTTCTTACCAACCCCAGCCATCTAGCGGAAGAGAAATAAGTAGAGGGAGAGGAATGGGAGCAGGCAGAGGAAGTGGATTTGGCAAAGGACCTAGAGATGGTAGAGGAGGAGGTCGTGGTGGTGGTGGAAAAAACTAGAGCGAGTAAAAATCCTATTCACCCTAGATATTAGTATTTTTTAATGGTAAAATATAAATAGGTCGATATTAATTAAACAAGGATTAAATATATGAAATTATTTAGAGATTGGACTTTCAAATGGTGGGAAGTTGGAATTCTAAAATTAGCCCTACTTACCCTTGGAATTCTTTTGGGTTTTTATTTTGGAGAATTTCTTAAAGGATGGATGATCGTATTCATGGTTATACTTGTTATTAGCATGCTTTACTTTATAATTTTCCGCATAAAAGAAGTATTTGAGGATAATTAAAAATACTAAGTTTTAATTTTGTTAATTTCGGGCGGAGCCAGATAGAATACCTTGATTTTTTAAGTGAATTAGTGTATTATATAAGAGTGACTAAAAAGCAACAATTTTTATTAGAACACAATGAGTTATCTCCATTTAATTTACAAGCAACTTTGATGATGCTTACGTGTTTTAAAAAAGATAAGCCAGCTCTTTTTAAAGATAATGATTGGTCTATTGATAAACTTCGAAGACCATTCATTCTGTGGTTAACTTCTTCATCGGTTAGAAAAAACGAAAATAAAAGTTAATTAAAGAAAGAATCGTTATCGGTTTATTCTTTTTTATTTTAGGATTATTGATTTCTTTTTTATTATAAAAAATAGAGATTTTATTATATAATATTTATATGAATACTATAAGCAGAACAATAACTGGCATTTTTTCAATTTTTTTAGGATTATTTTTAATCAAGGTTAGTATTTTAGAAAACTTTTGGATGTTAATTTACGGAATTCCAATTCTTATTATTGGAATTTATATTTTATTCAATAAGAAAGAAGATAATATTGAAAAAATTAAAAGTCGTAAAAATTAAAAGAATAAAAATAAAATGTCAGATATAATTATTACAACTGGGAATAAAATTCCTGGAAAAAAAATTACTGAAATTCTGGGGGTTGTTAAAGGAAGCACGGTCAGAGCAAGAAATATTGGAAGAGATATTGGAGCAGGATTTAAAAGTATAGTAGGAGGAGAAATAGAAACATACACAGAAATGACAAAAGACGCGAGAGATGAGGCATATAATAGAATGGTTAATGAAGCTTTGGATTTAAATGCTGATGCAATTATTGGAGTTAGATTTACAACTTCAGTGGTAATGAAAGGCGCTTCCGAAATGTTTGCCTATGGCACCGCGGTTAAGGTTGAAAAGTAATAACCTTAATTATAAGGTTATTATAATTAATTAATCATGCCTTGGCATGTAATTTTTTTATTAAATCTAAAATTTTATGGAAATAAGAAATATTGCAATTATTGCTCATGTAGATCATGGGAAGACAACCCTTACTGACGCTTTAATGCGTCAAACAAACATGTCTGATGAAAATGTCAGTATGGATTCAGATACTCTTGAAAAAGAGAGAGGGATTACAATTTATTCAAAAAATACTTCTTTAATTTATAAAGATACAAAAATAAACATTGTTGATACTCCTGGTCATGCTGATTTTAGTTCAGAAGTAGAGAGAATCTTAAGATCTATTGATTCTGTTTTACTTTTAGTAGATGCACAAGAAGGTCCAATGCCTCAAACAAAATTTGTTTTAAAAAAATCATTGGAACTAAATTTAAAACCAATTGTAGTAATCAATAAGATAGATAAGTCAGCGGCAAGACCAAAAGAAGTGCAAGATATGATTCTTGAGTTGTTTATGGAATTAGGAGCAAGCAATGAACAACTTGATTTTGAGATAATTTATGCTGTATCTAAACAAGGAATTGCAAAAAGAAAATTAGATGATAAAGACGAGGATCTGTCTCCGCTTCTTGATTTGATATTGGAAAAAGTAAGTCCAGCTTCAAGTGACGAGGCGAATCAAAAACAATTAAGAATGCAACCATTTAATTTAGCCTATGACAGTTATGTAGGGAGGATGGCCATTGGAAGAATATATGAAGGTAAAGTTAAAAGAGGAATGACAGTTATTATAAAAGAAAGCGAAGATAAACATAGAACTGGTAAGATAAGTAATCTATATACTTTTTATGGATTAAACAGAGAAGAAGTTGATGAAGCAGTTTCTGGTGATATCGTCATGATAGCTGGATTACCAGACATATATATTGGAGAAACAATATGTGAAGATGAAAATCAAGAAATATTACCGGCTATTAAAATTGACGAACCAACAATTTCTCTTGAATTAATGTTAAATAATTCTCCTTTTGCTGGTAAAGAAGGAAAATACGTAACTAGCAGTAAGATTAAAGAAAGATTGGAAAAAGAATTAGAAGTTAATGTTGGTTTAAAAATTGATTTCAATACTACGAGTGGACATTATAAAATTTATGGAAGAGGAGAATTACACATTGCTATTCTTTTAGAAAACATGAGAAGAGAAAATTTTGAAATGCAAGTTTCTCAACCAAGGGTAATTATTAAAAATGAAAATGGAGTAAAACAAGAACCATATGAAGAAGTTATTATTGATGTGCCGCAAGAAATGACTGGCATAGTAATTGAAAAATTATCTAAGAGAAAAGGTAAAATGATAAATATGAAGCCAGAACAAAATCTCCAAAGATTAGTTTTTGAAATTCCAACTCGTGGAATTCTAGGTTATCGTGGAGATTTTATTATTGACACACATGGCGAAGGAATCTTTACAAGTCGTGTAATCGGATTTAAGAAATATGCCGGCGATATTGATAAACATGAATTTGGGTCTATGGTGTCTATGGAAAATGGAAAAGCATTAGCTTATGCTTTATGGAATTTGGAAGAAAGGGGTAGAATTTATATTCATCCAAATATTAATGTTTACAAAGGAATGGTTATAGGAGACGTGTCAAAAGGAAATGATATGTGGGTAAATCCAATCAAAGGAAAACATTTAACCAATATTAGGTCTTCTGGTTCTGACGATTCTATTGTTTTAACTCCTCCAATAGAAATAACCCTAGAAAGAGGATTAGAGATTATAAAAGAAGATGAATTTTTAGAAATTACTCCCAAAAGCATTAGATTAAGGAAAGATCATTCAATTGAAAGAAAAAAAACTAAAAAAGAAAAAGAGATAGATTAACTTGTTGTATATTTTTTTTATTATATGATATAATAAAATTATGGAAAATAATATAATTATTAAAAATACGCCTAAAGATGTTTTTTTGAATCTTTTTAATATTCTCGCTTTTTATATGAGCGTTGTTGGTTTTATTGTTCTTTATGTTCAATATATTAATGTTCTCTTTCCTGATCCTCTTAGATTTTATTACACAGGAATAGCTGATTTAGTTCGTTGGTCAACCTCAATACTTTTCATAGCGGTTCCTGCCTATATCTTTACTTTATGGCTGTTGGGTAAGGATTTAATTATTAATTTGGAAAAAAGAGAATCAAAATTAAGAAAGGGGTTGATTTACTCTACTCTTTTTATATCTGCTATTACTATCGCTATTGATTTAATGATATTTATTTATAATTTCTTAAGCGGTGAATTAACAATACAATTCTTTTTGAAAATATTTGTTGTACTTTTAGTAGCAGCGGCTGTTTTTGGATATTATATTTGGGATTTGAAAAGAAAAGATATGAGTTCTAAAATTCCAAAAATACTTGCATGGACTATTTCTATTGTAGTTTTAGTAAGTATTATTATTGGTTTTTTTATCGTTGGAACTCCAATGGATCAACGAAATAGAAAATTTGACGAGAGAAGGGTAGAAAATCTTCAAGTAATTGAAGATCAAATTATAAATTATTGGATACAGAAAGAAGTGCTTCCTGAAAATCTTAGTAAATTAGAAGATAGTATTTCTGGATTTTTTGTTCCTAAAGACCCTGAATCTGAATTAATCTATGAATATAATATTATAGATTCTTTATCATTTGAATTATGCGCAGAGTTTAAAACTTCAAGCAATGATTTTGGGATTGCCTCCGAAAGAATAAAACCAGTTTCAGTTTATGATTCATTTCAACAAAATTGGACTCATGAAGCAGAAAGAACTTGTTTTGAAAGAATAATTGATCCGGAGTTATATGAAGACAAAGTAATGATAAGATAATTATGATAGAACAAATTATTTTAGGAACTATTCAAGGGATTACCGAATGGTTACCAATTAGTTCCGAAGGAGTTCTGGTTTTAATAAAAACAAATTTTTTTGCTGAACAAGGATTAGAAGAGACAATAAAACAAGTTTTATTTTTACATTTTGGTACGTTTTTAGCGGCCTTTGTTTATTTTAGAAAAGATGTTTGGTCTTTAATAAAAACATTATTTAATTATAAATCAGCTAGTTTAGAAACAAAAAAGATTTTTAAGTTTTTAATTATCGTCACTTTAATTAGTGGAATTTTAGGATTTGCTTTATTGAAAATTTTTATAGGGTTAGAATCAGAATTGTTATTATCATCTAAAATACTTACTTTGATAATTGGTTTTTTATTAATATTTACTGGATTATTACAGCTTAAGGCAATAAATAAAGGTAATAAAAACATATGTAATTTGAATAATAAAGACAGTATTTTACTTGGTCTAATGCAAGGACTAGCTGTCTTACCAGGATTATCTCGTTCTGGATTAACTGTTTCAGCTTTGCTTTTAAGAAAATTTAATAGTCAAGATGCTTTAAAATTGAGTTTTTTAATGAGTTTGCCGATAGTTTTAGGTGGAAACATAATTCTTAATTTAAAATATTTTACATTTTCAATTGAATTGTTTTGGGGATTAGTATTTTCTTTTATTTTTGGCTTATTAACAATAAATTTATTATTGCATTTGGCTAAGAAAATTAATTTTGGATATTTTGTTTTAATATTTGGTTTATTAGTAATTATTGGTTGTTTGTAAAATATATTCGTGATATTATATTTATAATGCCTTCTAAGAAAAAAATAGTTAAAGAGCTAGGAAAGCTTTCTAATAAATTTCTTAATAAAGATGATAGAACGAGTCTTTTGAATTCTTTAAAAGGAGATAAAACAGAATGGTTTACTTGGATTTCTCAAATGAAAGGAATTTTTAAAAATATTAATAATTCAGATTCTATTAAATTTTCAGGCCTTTTATTGCTATTAGAACAAAAACCAGATAGTGATTTTCATCAAAATAATTTAAAAAAGTTTTTAATTGATAAGATAGAATTTTATAAATACTATGATTTTTCTTTAGAAAAGAAACTGGCTCAAAAAGAAAGATCTGAAAAGAAGATTTGGATTAGTAAATTTTTTAGACTTTTTATTAGTCGTTCTTTTTTAGGAATATTAATTTTAGTTTTAATTCTTGGTTTTATTGTATGGTTTTATACAGACCGAGAAAGTTGTTTAGAATTTGTTAATGGTGTTGTCGGGCCATTCTTAAAAGCAATTCGTTAAAAAAATAAAAACATGGAATTCAATAAAGAAAATTATTTAAATTATTATCATAGGAATTTTAAGTTTTTAGTTTGGACTTTAACTGCTTTTTTAATAGTTTTAACTATTTCTGGAGTGGTTGGGATAAATAATAAGATTAAAGAAAATAGATATATTGGCCAAGATGTTATGATTAGAAATACTTTTTCAGTATCTGGTTCAGCTGAAGTTTACGCAAAACCAGATTTGGGTTTAATTACTTTTTCAGTAAAAACAGAAAGTAAGACAGTCGCCAATGCCATGCTTGATAACAGTAAGAAGATGAATAATATTATTGACCGTCTTAAAGAATTAGAAGTTGAAGATAAAGATTTAAAAACAACTGCTTTTAATATTCGTCCTAGATATGAATATGAAAGAGAATCTGGCAAGCAAACATTAGTTGGGTATGGAATAACACAATCTCTAGAAGTTAAAATTCGTAATTTAGATAATGTCGGAAAAATTATTCAAGGAGCGACTGATAAGGGCGCGAATCAGGTTGGTAATTTGTCCTTTGTAATAGACAATGAAGAAGAATTTAAAGAACAAGCCAGAGCAGAAGCAATTAAAAAAGCACAAGCTAAAGCTAAAAAAATAGCAGAAGAATTGGGAGTAAAAATAATTGGAGTTGTTAGTTTTGATGAAGGAGTTCAAACCCCAAGTTTTAATTATTTAGAAAAAGCAGTTTATGGGATGGATGGAGGAGGAGAGATAAGTCCGTCAATAGAAACAGGAGAAAATAAAATAGAAGTAAATGTTTCTATCGTTTATGAAATAAATTAAAAATTATGAAAAAGAAAACTATTATTATTTCTAGTATTATCGTTATTATCATTGGAGGGTATTTTGCTTATAAAGGAATTACTAAAGAAAATATAGATGATTCAACTATTCTAAACATTGAGAAAGGAGAAGTAATAGAAAGAGTCTCAGTAACAGGTACTGTTATTCCTGCCAAACAAATCGATTTGCAATTTGAAAGTTCTGGAAAAATAATAGGGATTGATACCAATGTTGGAAATCAAGTATCTCTGGGTAAAATTCTTGTTAGATTAAATGCAGGAGAATTAAGTGCTCAATTACAATCATCTAGAGCAGCTTTAGATATCGTTAAAGCAAAATTAGATCAAATTTTAGCTGGGAGTCGTTTAGAAGATATTCAAATTTATAAATCAGCCGTTAATAAGGCCGAGATAGATGTAGTCAATAAAGAACAAGCCTTGGTTGATGCCCAGAATAATACGGAGAATGATTTAAATGAAGCCTATGAAGATGCTTTAGATTCTATTAAAACTTCATATACTAAAGCTGATCAGGCCCTTTTGATTGTTTTTGTCGGAATGAGAGAAGAATATTTTAATGGAAATGATTCTTTATCAACCAACGTTAAAGACAAAGAGATTAATGCTAAATCCGATTTGGCTATAGCTAAGCAATATTTAAATATAACTGAAATTGATTCAAGTCATGATAATATTGATACGGCATTAGATAAAATGGAATCAGCATTAAAGAGAATCAGAGATGCTTTGGCATATTTAAGAGCAGCTATGGATGATCCTAGCGTTGATTCTTCTGTATCTATTGCTCATGAGACAAGCGTTGAAACAGAGAGAACCAGTATTGACACTCAATTAACCAGCTTAATTTCTTATGAACAAGCAATTTCTTCTACGAGAATAACTAACCAGATTAACGTTAATACAGCTCAAGCTAATCTTGATAATGCTAAAGCAGCACTTAAAACAGCTGAAAACGAATTAATATTGAAAGAAGCAGGAGCTCGTCAAGAAGAGATTGATTTGGCTAGAGCTGAAGTAAGACAGGCCGAAGCAAATGTAATGCAAGTTCAACAAAAAATTAATAAAACTGTTTTAATAGCGCCTGTTTCAGGAGTTATTACTAATATAGATAAAGAAGTAGGCGAGACGGCTCAGGCAAATTCAGTAATTGTTTCTATGATTAGTACTGGAAATTTTCAAATCGAAGCCAATATATCAGAAACAGAAATTGCTAAAATTAATTTAGCTGATAAAGCAGAAATGACATTAGATGCTTTAGGACCAGATGAAAAATTTGCTGGTCAGATAATTAAAATTAATCCAGCTGAAACAGTTGTTTCAGGAGTAATTTATTATCAAATAACTTCAATTTTTGATGCAGAAGATGAGAGAATTAAGTCAGGGATGACTGTTAACTTAGATATAGAAACAGATAAAAAAGAAAGCGTTTTATATCTGCCTTATTATGTTGTTAAAGAATCAGATGGTAGAAAATATGTTTTAGTCTTAAAAAATGGAAAATCAGAAGAAAGAACAATTAAAACAGGATTAGAGGGTGAAAATACAATAGAAATTATAGAAGGGGTAGAAGAAGGGGAAAGAGTTATAATAGAAAGGTAATATTATGCTTATTAAAATAGAAGATCTTACTAAAGATTATATTGATGATGAATTAGTAACCCCTGCTTTGCGCGGGGTTTCTTTCGAAATTAAACAAGGAGAATTTGTTGCAGTAATGGGTTCTTCTGGTTCTGGAAAGTCAACATTAATGCATATTATTGGATTTTTAGATAAATTAACTTCAGGTAGTTATTTTTTTGATGGTGAAGATGCTAGTCATTTTGATGATGAAAAACTAGCTGATATTAGGAATAAAAAGGTTGGCTTTATTTTTCAATCATATAATCTTTTACCGCGTATTTCTGTTTTAGACAATGTTTTATTACCAACTATTTATGCTAACGATTTGAATAAAAAAGAGGTTAAAGAAAAAGCAATAAAATTATTAGATAAAGTAGGGCTGTCTCATAGGATGGAACATAGATCTAATCAGCTTTCTGGAGGAGAGCAACAAAGAGTTGCTATCGTTAGAGCTTTGATTAATGATCCTCGTTTAATTTTAGCTGATGAGCCAACTGGTAATTTGGATAGTAAATCTGGGCAAGAGGTAATGGAGATTTTACAAGACTTAAACGAAGAAGGACATGCTATTTTAATGGTTACTCATGAAAAATATGTTGCAGAATGTTCTCGTAGAATGTTGGAACTTAAAGATGGCAAAGTTGTTTATGATCATAGAGTAGATAATAGACATTTAGCCAAAGATGGATTGGAGAAATAGAAAATGTATTTATTTCAAACTATTAAATCCAGTCTTGATAATTTAGTTTTACAAAAAAGCCGATCATTTTTGACAATGCTTGGTATTATTATTGGTGTTGCTGCTGTAATCTCTATTATGGCAGTTGGTGCTAGTGCTCAAGATTTACTTTTATCTCAAGTTAGATCAATGGGTACTAATTTAATTAGCGTTTTGCCAGGAGCGGCTGATGAATCAGGTGCTCCAGCTGCAATGTTTGGCATTGAAATAACTACTCTTAAATATGAAGATGCATTAGCCTTAGAAAAACTGCCTCATATTGTGGCAGTTTCTCCATATATTATGGGCAGAGGTACTATGAGTTATTTAAATAATTCAAAGGATTTTGATTATTTAGGAGTTGGACATGATTATGTTAATGTCGAAGAGACTGCTGTTGAATACGGACGTTTTATTAGACGGGAAGAAGTTGATAGCTTAGCTAGAGTAGCTGTTTTAGGTAGTGAAGTCAAAAAAGAACTTTTTGGAGATGATGATCCAATTAATAAAAGAATTAGAGTTGGTCAGGTTAGTTTTAAAGTAATTGGAGTAATGGAAGAAAGAGGGGTGGTTACGTTTCAAAATCAAGATGAGCGTATTTTTGTTCCCATTAAAACAGCTCAAAAAATGTTAATTGGAGTTAATCATTTGGCTTTTATTCGAGCTAAAGTTGATAAAGAAGAAAATATTGCTCTAACAATTAGTCAAGTTGAAAATACTATAAGATTTCGTCATAATATTAAAGATTCTGCAAAAGATGATTTCGCAATTAGAAGCACTGATCAAGCTCTCGATATTTTAGGCACTATTACTCAAGCCTTAAAGATGTTCTTAGTAATGGTCGCGGCTATTTCTTTGCTGGTTGGTGGAATTGGAATTATGAATATAATGTTTGTTGTTGTTAATGAAAGAACGCGAGAAATCGGTTTGCGTAAAGCATTGGGCGCTAAAAGGAAAGATATTCTAATCCAGTTTTTAATTGAAAGCGCTTCCATGACATTAATCGGAGGATTAATAGGAGTTATCTCAGGCGTTTTACTTGCTTTGGTCATATCAATATCAGTTAATTATTTCGGTTATGATTGGCAATTTATTGTTACACCTGTTTCTGTTTTTGTCTCTACTTTAATGGCTATTGGAGTCGGTTTAATTTTTGGAATTTGGCCAGCTAATCGCGCTTCAAAATTAAATCCAATTCAAGCATTAAGACATGAATAAATATGAATACATCTACTATAGTTAAACAATCATTAATTGCTTTAAAAGCTAATAAACTACGTAGTATTTTTTCTATTTTAGGAATTGTCATTGGTGTATCTGCTGTAGTGATTATTCTTTCTTTGGGTCAGGGATTAAAAGGATTGATAACTAATGAAATGGAAGCATTCGGACCTAATATGCTTAATATTGCTATTAAAATTCCGGGTGTTGGTCAAATGGGAACAGTGACTTCAATGGTTCAGGGAATTAAAATAACAACATTAAAATTAGAAGATGTTAAAGACCTGAAAGATAAATCTATATTTCCATATATTAAAGGTGTTAGCGGTCAAGTTGTTGGACAAGAATGGGCCAATTACAAGGATAATGAAAAACGAGTTATGCTTTATGGTTGTGGCGCTGATTATCCTTCAGTTATGAAAATAGCTAAAATAAGGGAAGGCCGTTTTTTTAATCAGAATGAAGAAGAAAATTTAAATAAGGTGGTGGCCATAGGAAGCGAATTAGCAGATAAGTTTTTTGAAAACGAAAATCCAATAGGAAAAAAGATAAAAATTAAAGGACAAAATTTTAAAGTAGTTGGAGTTTTTGAACCTCAAGGCGGAGTTCTTTTTGGTGGGTTTGATATTAATAGTTGGATTTATGTGCCATTAAAGACAATGCTTAAAGAAGTTTTAGGAATTGATTATTTATCAGAAATAGTTTTAGAAATTAAAGATGAAAGTTATACTGATCAAGCGATAGGTGATATTTCAAGGTTATTACGTAAAAATCACAACATTAAAGATCCTGAAAAAGATGATTTTCAAATTACAACCATGAAAGAGATTGTAGATCAAGTTAATGAAATAAGTGTTATTTTAAATTTATTATTAGGATTTTTAGCAGCTATCTCTTTGCTAGTAGGAGGAATTGGGATTATGAATATTATGTTGGTCTCTGTTAGCGAACGAACCAGAGAAATAGGATTAAGAAAAGCATTAGGAGCAACTAGAAAATCAATTTTATATCAATTTTTAATAGAGAGTTTAATAATTACTGGATTAGGTGGTTTTATTGGTATTCTTTTTGGAATATTAGTTTCTATGGTAAGTGGAATAGGCGCTATCGCTTATGGCTTGGCTTGGCCCTTAACTATTTCTTGGATGGCTATTGCAATTGCTTTTTTTGTTTCAATGGCGATTGGTATTGTTTTTGGTCTTTATCCAGCGCGTAGAGCAGCAGACCTTAGTCCCATTGAGGCAATGAGGAAAGAATAATAATATGGATAAAGCATATGAAAAATTAAAAGAAATAAAAAATGACGTAATAAGTTGTAAGAAATGTTCCTTATTTAAAACGAGAATATTGCCTGTAATTGGCAAAGGGAACCATCAAGCAACGATAATGCTTGTTGGTGAAGCTCCTGGGTCCAATGAAGACAAAACAGGAATTCCTTTTTGTGGTCAATCTGGTGATATTTTAACTGAACTTTTAAATTCAATTGATCTTCAAAGAGAAGATGTATATATATGCAATATATTAAAATGTCGTCCTCCTAATAATCGTAATCCACAGATAAATGAAATAAACGCTTGCGCTTTGTATTTAGAAAAACAGATTAAAATTATTAAACCAAAAATAATTGGAGCACTAGGGAATTATGCTACTTCATATATCCTAAAAAAATATGACATGGATAATAAAATACAAGGAATAAGTAAAATTCATGGCAAAATTTTTAAAACAAAAGATTCTTATGGAGAAATAAATATTATACCGTTATATCACCCAGCCGTAGCAGCTTATAACGCAAATATGAAAGAAATTCTAAAAAAAGATTTTCAGATTCTTAAGAAATATAATGAGAAATAAAAATAAAAAAGTTATTGTAGGATTGTCAAACGGAATTGATTCTTCCGTTTCTTTATTATTATTAAAAAAACAAGGATATGAACCAATTGGAGTTTCTTTAAAATATTTAAATGATTCTTTTGATATTGCTAAGAAGGTTTGTAAAAAATTAAATGTTCCTTATCATATAATTGATTGCCGTTTTGATTTTAAAAATAAGGTTATTGGATATTTTCTTAAAACATTAAAAGATAAAAAAACGCCAAGTCCTTGTTTGGTTTGTAATAAATTAGTAAAATTTAATAAATTAATAAAATTTGCTAACAAGGAAAAAGCCGATTATATAGCAACAGGGCATTATGCTAGAATAAAAGAGAATAAAAAAACAAGTAGATATGAATTGTTTAAAGGCAAGGATGAGATAAAAGATCAAAGTTATTTTCTTTGTTTTTTAAATCAAAAAGAATTAAGTAAAATAATTTTTCCATTAGGAGATTATACTAAAAAAGAAGTTTATAAAATTGCTAAAAAAGAAGGTCTTGAATTTTTTAATAAAATAAAGCAGAGTCAGGATTTATGTTTTCTTGCTCAAGATTCTATTCCTAATTATTTAGAAAAGAAAATAGGGTTTGAACATGGTGATATAGTTGATCAAAATGGTAATATATTAGGAAAACATAATGGATTATATTTTTATACCATTGGTCAAAGAAAAGGAGTTGGTTTAACTGGTGGTCCATGGTGGGTGGTTGGATTTAATAAAAAAAAGAATCATCTTATTATAACGAATAAGAAAGATGATCCTAATCTTTTTAAGAAAGAAATAATTCTTACTAATTTTAATTTTATTTCTGGTCAAATTTTAAAAAATTCAATTAAGGTTAGCGCTAAAACAAGGTATAATCAGGAATTAGTTTCAGCAAAAGTTTATCCTCCTAAGAGCAAAAAACTTAAATTAGTTTTTGATAAACCACAAAAAGCTATTGCTCCAGGACAATGGGCAGTTTTTTATCAAAATGATGTTTGCTTAGGCGGGGGAGTAATAAGTTAAAACATCATAAGCTCCCATTTAAATTTTATGCTTCAGAAAACAAATTTTTTTAAATCGCTTAGCCCTTTTCAACAAGTTGAAAAGCACGCCCACACCTACGATTCAAAAAAAATATTTTCTTCGCACAAAAATAATTTAAAAAAAACCTAAATTGCTCACTTCTGATTTAATAAAAAGCGACTTTAAAAATATTAAATATCATGAAAAAAATAATTGTTATATCTATAATATCATTTGTTTTTCTTGGAATAGCTAATTTTGCTTTGGCATCTACTTTGTCGGTAGATAGTCAAGAAAACGAGATTAAAATACATTTCTTCTATGGAAATGGTTGTCCTAATTGTAAAAAAGCTGAATCATTTCTAAATAAACTTGAACAAGAATATCCTTTAGAAATACATTCTTATGAAGTCTATAATAGCAGAGAAAACGCTAAATTACTTTCAGATCTTTTTGAAAATTGCGGGAAGAATAAAAGCATTAGAGTTCCAGCTGTTTTTATTGGAGAAAAAATAATAATCGGATATCTAAATGACGAAAGAACTGGACAGGATATTAAACAAGCAATCGAGACATATTCAAATAAAGCATGCCCAGATCCTTTAGACAAATTAAAAAAATGTGAATGTCAAAAAGAAGAGAAACAAGACGAAATTATTTCATATCCATTTATTGGACATATTAATCTTTCTAAACTATCTTTGCCTGTTTTAACAGTTGCTTTAGCTGCTTTAGATGGATTTAATCCTTGTGCGATGTGGATGTTGCTTTTCTTATTAGCTCTGTTAATCAATATTCAATCGCGTAAAAGAATTTGGTTAATTGCTGGTACTTTTATTCTTGTTTCTGGAATTGTATATTATTTACTTTTAAGCGCATGGTTGAATATATTTTTAGCTATTGGTTATGTTACTTTAACTCGAATTATTATTGGCATAGTTGCTTTATCTCTTGGCGTTTGGCAAATTAAAAGATTTATTACTTTTAAACCAGGAGTTTGTGAAATTGCTCCTGATGGTTCTCAAATTAAAAACAAATTTCAAACTCATACTGAAAAGATAGTTAATAATCCTGTTTTAATCTTTTCAATCTTAGGTATTATTGTTTTAGCTTTTGCGGTTAATTTAATAGAGTTTTTTTGTTCGGCTGGACTTCCTGCTATTTATGCTAATATTTTATCTTTAAGTCAGCTTAGTTCTGTAAGCTATTATTTGTATCTTTTACTTTATACCTTTATTTTTATGCTTGATGATTTAATTATTTTTTCTATTGCTTTAATTACTTTAAATAAAATTGGATTTACTGATAAATATACTAAATGGAGTACATTAATTGGGGGATTATTAATTCTAATTTTAGGTTTCTTATTAATATTTAGACCTGACTTTTTAATTTTTGGATAACATGATAAAATGTATTTATGAAAGATATTAAGGAAATAACCAAAGAAGAATTAGACGCTTTGAAGATTATAACTTTTGACATTGATGGTGTTGTTATACCTGTTGGTACAGAATTAAAAGAAAATGATGACGGGACTGAATTATTTATGAAATCTAAACAGCTTTCAAGAGAATTTATAGAAAATTTAAAAAAACTTAAGAAATATTTAAAAATAAATTTTTCTTCTGGTAGAAATATTTTGTATCTAAAAAGCTTAGTTAATGAGATTTTAGATAACAAGATAATTCTTCAAGCAGAGAATGGTAATATTACTTGGATTGATAATAGAATTAATCATCCATGTTATTCTGATAGATATTTTAAACAATTAAGAGATTTGAAAGAAAGAATAAAAGAAATAAAAAAAACTGATAAACGAATTAGAGGATTTGAACCTAAAATGTTTATTTTAACGGTTCATTGCGATGAAATGGAGGAAATAGGTAATTTAGTTAAGGAAATTGCTGGGGATGAATTATATTGTCTTTGGACCAATGAAGGTTATGACATTGGTAGCAAAGAAATGTCTAAGGGAATTGCAATTAATAATTTAGCTGAAAAATTAAATATTGAACCAAAACAAATAATGACTACTGGAAATAATTATAATGATGCCCATATGCTCAAAGCAGGCAGAGGAGTAACAGTTGATTTAGAAAGAGTTGATGCTGAATATTTTATTGAACATCAACCAGAGAAACTTGGTGGGGAAATATTAGTAGAATTTTTATTAAAACATTTTGAAAAGAAAAACTAAAAAACTGCCAACAGGCAGTTTTTAAATAGTCTCTTTTATAATCTTCTTATTTCTTAATCTTATCAAAAGCTTTGATTATTTTGTTTAAATCACCGTCAATGATTTTATCTAGATTATGCCATGATTTTTTAATACGATGATCAGTAATTCTGTTTTGAGGAAAATTATATGTTCTTATCTTTTCTGAACGATCAGCACTACCAATTTGTTCTCTTCGTTCGCTTCCTCGTATAGCTAATTCTTCAGCTTGTTTTTTAACTAATAGACGAGATCGTAAAACTTGCATAGCTTTCTCTTTATTGTGTTGTTGAGATCTACCATCTTGGCAACTAACTATTAATCCAGTGGGTAAGTGAGTAATCCTGACAGCTGATTCAATTTTATTAACATTTTGACCGCCTGGACCAGAAGATCTTAAAACGTCTACTCTTAACTCGCTAGGATTAATTTTGATTTCTGTTTCAGTTGCTTGATGCATAATCGCTACCGAAACAGTGGACGTATGAACTCTGCCAGATTTTTCAGTAGTTGGTATTCTTTGAACACGATGAACGCCGCCTTCGTATTTTAATTTATCATAAGCACCTTCGCCTTTAATTTCAAAAATTAATTCTTTGTAACCACCAATACCGGTTTGATTGCTATTGATAAGAAGTATCTTCCAATCTTGTTTTTCAGCAAAACGCGAGTACATTCTAAAAAGGTCAGCTACAAATAAGGCCGCTTCATCTCCACCAGCTCCAGCTCTAATCTCCATAATAACGGCTTTACTCATTTTTTCTTTTTAGCTAATCTAGCTCTAAATTTTTCTACTTGACCAGTTTCAATAATCTTTTCTTTGCCAGTATAAAATGGATGGCATTGAGAACAGATTTCTACTTCTGTATTTTCTTTTGTTGATCCAATGTCAAAATTAGCGCCACATGCACACGTGGCTTTTGCTTTTGGATAATATTTTGGATGTATGTCTTTTTTCATTAATTCTATCATATCAGATATTGCTTTTATTTTCAAGTATGATATACTAATTTTAGTTAATTAAATAGGGCGTGGATAAAACGCTTCTAGTTTAGATTATGAATAAAGATAAAAAAATAATTAAAAAGACCGAAGAAAAAACGGTTAAAAAAATTAAAAAAATCAATTTAGAGAAAATAATTCCTAGTTTAGATGAAATGCTAAAGGCTGGGGTTCATTTTGGTCATCGTGCATCTAAATGGAATGCTAAAATGAAAGAGTATATTCATACTACTCGTAATAAGGTTCATATTATTGATTTAGAAAAAACAGAAGAAAAACTTAAAGAAGCGTTAGAGTTTATTAATGAAATTAAAGAAAAGAAAGGAATGATTATTTTTGTAGGTACTAAAATAGCGGCTAAGGATATTGTTAAAGAAACGGCTGAAGAAGTAAAAATGCCTTATGTTATTGAAAGATGGATTGGTGGTACCTTAACTAATTTTAATGTTATTTCTAAGCGTTTAGAGCATATTAGAGATCTAGAAAGTAAAAAAGAAGAAGGAGCATTAAAGAAGTACACAAAGAAAGAACAACATGAATTTGATATAGAAATACAAAAACTTAATAGGCATTTTGGTGGAATTAAAAAAATAACTAAATTGCCTGACGCTCTATTTGTTGTTGATGCAAATAAAGAGAAGGCAGCTGTTAAAGAAGCAAAAATGAAAAATATTCCAGTAGTTGGTTTATGTGATACAAATTCTGATCCAACAACTGTTGATTATCCTGTTCCTGTTAATGACGATGCAATATCTTCTTTGAAATTAATACTAGGACTATTTGTTAAGGTGTTAAAATAAATAACAGTATAAAATTATGATTTCATTTGAACAAATTAAGGAATTTCGTAAAAAAACAGGTTTCTCAATAATGGGGTGTAAGAAAGCACTAGAAGAAGCTGATGGAGATGAGGAAAAAGCTATGAAGATATTAGCAAAAAAGGGGACTGAAAAAGCTCTTAGTAAATCAGAAAGAGAAACCAAACAAGGATTAATTGAGCCGTATATCCATAGTAATGGAAACGTTGGCGTTCTTTTAGAATTAAATTGCGAAACAGATTTTGTTGCTCGTAATGAAGATTTTAAAAATTTGGCTCATGATATGGCTATGCACATTGCCGCTATGGATCCAAGCGATGAAAAAGAATTATTAGAGCAACCATTTATTAAAAATGGAGAGAAAGTAGTTAATGATATAATTAAGGAATTAATTGCTAAATTAGGAGAGAATATTAAAGTAGGTAAGTTTGTCAGGCTTTCTATATAATGTATGTCTATTCTTAATTTAATATTTTATCTTTTAATAGCGTCTAGTCTTGTTGGTTTAGCTATTATTATATATAAAAAAATTCCTTTATTAGCTCGTTTATCAAATGAAGAGATATTTATTTTGAGTAGAAAGAAAAGTATTATTCAAAGAATTTCTGAGATTGATTATAAAGGATATTGGCTTAACTTTTTAATTGCTTTAGAAAAATTTTTAAGAAAAACAAAGATAGTGTTCTTAAAATTAGAAAATTTACTTAGTAAATGTATAGATTTTTTAAGAAATCGTTCACAGATAATGACTCAAAAATCTAGAGAATGGATTAAGAATAGAGAAGAAAAACGAAGAGAATCTAAAAAAAGTATTTTGAAAGATACAAAAGAACCAATTTTTGTTAAAATAAATAAGACAGACGAAGAAAAAGAAAAAGCTAAAGATGACACAGTAGAGGAAGAAGAAGATTTATCGATTAGTGAATTGAAGAAACCAATCAAAGAAGAGCAGAAATGGATTGATTTAATTATTGAAGATCCTAAAAACATTACAGCATATAAGTTTTTAGGATTACTTTATTGGAAACAATATAATTATGCTGATGCCAAAGCTTCTTTAGAAATGTCTATTAAACTTGGTTGTAAAGATAAGAAAGTCAAAGATATCTTGAACAAGATTAAAAGTATGGATATTAAATAATTTGCCGAAGTAGCTCAATGGCAGAGCAAGTGTTTTGTAAACACTAGGTTGGGGGTTCGATTCCTCTCTTCGGCTCCATGGGCAGTTCGCATAGTGGCAATTGCATCAGACTGTAAATCTGACGTCTTCGGACTACGGGGGTTCGAGTCCCTCACTGCCCACATTAATTAATAAGCCGATGTAGCTCAGCTGGTAGAGCACCTCCATGGTAAGGAGTAGGTCCTCGGTTCGAATCCGAGCATCGGCTCAAGGAAGAAAAAAACAAAGAAAAAATATGTCACAAGATTTTTTAATTAAATTTCAATGCACCAAATGTAAACGGATCAATTATTGGTCTCGTAAAAATAAAAAAAAGATTCAGGAAAAAATAGAACTGAAAAAGTTTTGTAAATGGTGCAAAAAACATGTTCTTCATAAAGAGATGAAGAAGTAAAGTAAGGGCGCGTAGCTCCAATTGGTAGAGCAATCGCCTCCAAAGCGATTTGTTGCAGGTTCGAGTCCTGCCGCGCCTGCCATGTCAAAAAAACTGCTTTATTAAGCAGTTTTTTGAATTAAAGGGCTTTTGGATAAGTAGCGATGTTAGGACTATGTTTATAATCAAAAGATAATGAGAACTTAGCACTTGACAACATACTTGACAATCGCATCTAAAGACTTGACAAGTCCTTACAAAGAATTATACTTAGAATATGGATATAAAAAATAAAATAGAAAAGTTTCTTAAAGACAAAAAACGGGCGACTTCTATTGAAATAGCTCGGCATTTTGATTTTAGTCGGCAATATGCTAGTCAAGTTTTGAAAGAGATGATTATTTTTGGAAGGGTAATCAAATTTGGTCCGACTCGTTCTGCTTTTTATACCTTACCTGAATTTATTGACGAGCTTGGTCCTTTAGCAATAAAGCGTCGTTTGAAAAATAAAGATTTAAAAGAGCACGAAATTTTGGATGGCTTGATTGAAAATTTTCCCATTTTTCAAACTTTATCTGAAAACATAAGGAGTATTATTAATTACGCTTTTTCGGAAATGCTTAATAATGCCATAGAACATTCTAAGTCTGAAAATATTGAAGTTAAGATGGAAGTTGAAGGAGGTAATATTAGATTTTCTGTTAGTGATTTTGGTATTGGTGTCTTTAAAAATGTGATGGAAAAAAGAAATTTAAAGTCGGAATTAGAAGCGATGCAAGACTTGATTAAAGGAAAGATTACTACTAATCCTGAAAGTCATACCGGAGAGGGAATATTTTTTACTTCTAAAGTAGCTGATCGTTTTGTTTTGGAAAGCTTTTCTCATCGGATGATTGTCGATAACATCATTCCTGATGTTTTCTTTCAACAAGAAGAAAAGAGATTAAACCGCGGTACTCGTGTTATTTTCGCTATCTCTCGAAATAGCAAACGTCATCTCAATAAAATATTTCAAAGATATCAATCAAAATCAGGTGTTTACGCTTTTGATAAAACAGAAATTAGGATTAAATTATTTACAATAGGAACCGTTCATGTTTCTCGGTCTCAGGCGCGACGAGTATTGTCTGGTTTGGACAAGTTTAAAAAGATAATTCTTGATTTTGATCGGGTGCTGAATGTCGGACAGGCTTTTGCTGACGAAATCTTTAGAGTCTTTCAAAATCGTCATCCAAAAGTAGTTATTGTGCCGGTTAACATGAGTGAATCTGTTGAATTTATGATAGAACGAGTTGGAAAATAGAATTATTTTTTAGTTACAAATCAAAAACAGCCCCTAAGGGCTGTTTTTGATTGTGTGATAATCAGATTACCAACGATTTCCGCCGCCACCTTGATTGAAGTCTCTTTGAGGACGTTCTTTCATTGGACGAGCTTCGTTGACAGTTAGATTACGACCTTCAAATTCTTTGCCATTCCACATGTCAATAGCTTTTTGAGTGTCTTCTTCAGAAGCCATCTCAACAAAACCAAATCCTTTTGAACGGCCAGACATTTTGTCAGTAATAATAATTGCTGACTCAACGGCTCCTGCTTTAGCAAAAGCTTCTTTTAAGGTATCTTCAGTGGTTTCGTAAGGCAAACCACCTACATATAGTTTCTTGTTCATAATTTTCCTTATATGTTTATTTTTAATCGTAAGTCGACTTATTTTTTTCTTTTAAGGTTTTTGCTTTTTGACTTACGCTTAATTGCATAAGGAAACAGAAAACTTCTAGAGAAAGCTTACGTATGTTTCTATTATATACACAATAATATTAAAAGTCAATAGTTTATATCAATTATATAATTTTTTTGTGGATAATATAACTTGATTAAAGGTCTTTCATTATGATATTATTAATATTATGAATAAAATAATTGAAGATAATCTGCCATCTCATATTGCAATTGTCCCAGACGGTAATAGGCGTTGGGCTAAAAAAAGAGGGATAGCAGAATGGAGAGGTCATATTGCGGGAGCAAAGAAAACCGAAGAACAAGTACAAGTAGCTTTTGATTTAAAATTAAAATGTTTATCTTGGTGGGGAGGGTCATATAATAATTTAACCAAAAGAGACGATGTGGAAGTTAGTAATCTTTTTAAAATTTATGAAAGGTATTTTAATAAATTAGTTAATGATAAAAAGGTTTATGAAAATGAAGTGAGAGTAAGAGTTATTGGTCGTTGGAAAGAAATTTTACCAAAGACAGGTATTAAAGCTGCTGAAAGATTAATGAAAGCAACTCAGAATCATAGCAAAAGATTACTTAATTTTTTTATTGGATATAATGGAACGGATGAAATGATGGCTGCAATTAAAAGTATTGTTAAAGAAGCGAGAACTGATAAAAACATGAAAGTAACAGAGAAAGTTCTAAAAGAACATCTTTGGTCTGGATCTTTGCCTTCAGTTGATTTATTAATTAGAACTGGTATTGAAAATGATCCACATAATAGTGTTGGTTTTATGATGTGGCATACGGCCAATTCTCAATATTATTTTACAAATACCATGTATCCTGATTTTGGTAAAAAAGAGTTTGCAAAAGCAATCAGAGAATATCAAAAAAGGGAAAGAAGATTAGGAATATGATATGGATAAGTTAATTGAACAATTAATTGAACAAAAGTATCTTAAGAGCCCGCAAATTATTGAATCTTTTAATAAAATTAAGCGGGCTGATTTTTTGCCAGAAGAAATAGTTAAGGAAAAAGGAGAAGAATTCATTAATCAATACAATGCGCCGATTCCAATTGGTTATAATCAGACAATCTCTCAGCCATTAACTGTGGCTTTTATGTTAGAATTGCTACAGCCAATGGAGGGTGATAAAATATTAGACATTGGTTCTGGTTCAGGATGGCAGACAACAATGCTTTGTAATATAGTCAAAGAAAATGGTTTTATTTATGCAATTGAAAAAATTCTAGAATTAAAAGATTTTGGTCAAAATAATTTAAATAAGTATAATTTTAAAAATGTAGAATTTATTTGTGGCGATGGGTCTAAAGGATTGTCTAGTGAAGCCCTTTTTGATAAAATTATTGCTGCAGCTTCAGCTCAAGAAATTCCATTAGCATGGAAAGAACAATTAAAAATTGGAGGTCGTTTAGTTATGCCAATAAAAAATAGTATTTGGTTATTAATTAAAAAAGGGGATAATGAATTTGAAGAAAAAGAATACCCTGGATTTTCTTTTGTTCCCTTGGTTAAAGAATAGAAATTAAAATGAATAATAAAAAAATAATTTTTCTACTTAGTTTAATATTTGTATTTTTTTGTTTGCTTGGTTTTGTTTTTTATGTTGATTATCAAATTGATACGCCATTGTCTGTTAATGCTTCAGAACAAGTTTTTATAATTGAATCAGGACAAGGACTAGAAGAAGTTGCTCAAAATTTATTTGAAGCCAATTTAATCAGTGGCAAAATATGGTTTAATAGTTATATTACATACAAAGGATGGGCAACTCAATTACAAGCGGGCGAATATGTTTTAAGTCCTGTTCTTAATATCCGTCAGATTTCTAGAAAGATAGTCAAAGGAGATACGCTTTCTAATGAAATAAAGGTAACTATTCCAGAAGGATTTACCTTGAGACAGATTGATGCTCGATTAGCAAATGTTGGTTTAATTAATTCTGGCGAGTTATTAAAGAAATCAGAATTAGAAGGATATTTGTTTCCTGATACTTATAATTTTGATAAAAACGCTGAATTGGATGATATTATAGTAACTATGATGGATAATTTTGATAAAAAATTAGATAAAGAATTAGTAACAGAAATAGAAAGACAGAAAAAAACAATTAATGATATTGTTATTATGGCAAGTATTATAGAAAAAGAATTACCAAATTATGATGAAATGAGAATTATTTCAGGAATTTTTTGGAAGAGATTAAGTATTAACTATCCCTTACAATCTTGTGCAACAATTGCCTACGTTCTCAATATTGATAAATGGATTTATTCAATTGAAGATACTAAAGTTAATTCACCTTATAATACTTATCAGAATGTAGGATTGCCTCCTGGCCCGATTAATAATCCTGGACTATCATCTATCAAGGCAGCAATTTATCCAATATATACAGATTATAATTTCTTTTTATCAGCTCCGAATGGAGAAACAATTTTTAGCCGTACATTTGAAGAGCATAATGCAAATAAATACAAGTATTTAAAATAGAGTTGACATATTTGGAGAAATGAAATAAGATTAAAGCAATTAAAGAACAGCCATAGACAGTAGGTTGCAATGCATTAAAATTCCTACTTAGGCGAATCGTTTTTGTCTATGGTTAATCCATAGATTTTTATTATTATGATTACAAAAGACAATAAAAAAGAAATAATTAAAAATTTGGTTGATAGATTATCTAAGCATAAATCAATTGTGTTTTTTGATTATACAGGATTAAGCGTTGATAAATTTCAAGAATTACGTAAAGGATTAAGAGAAGAAGGAATAAGCTGTCATGTGGTTAAAAAAACTTTGATTGATTTATCTTTAGAAAGAGCAGGATTAAAAATTCCTGAAAAAATTAAAAAAGTTCCAGGACAAATTGCTTTAGTTCTTGGATATGAAGATGAAGTTCTTCCGGCTAAAATTTTATATAATTTTTCTAAAAAAAATGATGAAGTTAAAATCATTACAGGAATAATTTCAGGTAATTATTTAGAGAACGAAGCAATAATTAATTTAGCTCAACTACCTTCTAAACAAGAGTTATTAGCTAAATTAGTTAGCAGCATTTCAAGTCCTATTTATGGATTAGTTAATGTTTTACAAGGTAATTTAAGAAAATTAGTTTTTGTATTAAGTAATATTAAAAAAGAAGCATAAAGCTTGAAATATTTTATTAAAAATTATAAAATAAAATAAAGAAAGGTTTAAGTTTCAATAAAAAAATGACAGAAGAAAAAAAAGAAGAAATCAAAGTTCCATCTAAGTTTAAAGATTTGGTTAAACAGATTGAAGATCTTAGTGTATTAGAACTAGCTGATTTAGTTAAAGTATTAGAAGAAAAATTTGGTGTTAGTGCTATGCCAATGGCAGTGGCTTCAGCAAACGGAAGTGCAGCTAATGGTGAAGCTGGTGAATCAGAAGAAAAAAGCGAGTTTGATATAGAGCTTAAAACAGCTGGAGATCAAAAAATTGCTGTTATTAAAGTAGTCAAAGAAATCACAGGCCTTGGGCTTAAAGAAGCAAAAGACATCGTTGATGGAGCTCCAAAGATTGTTAGAGAAAAAGTTAAAAAAGAAGAGGCAGAAGAGATTAAGGGAAAACTAGAAGAAGCCGGTGCAATGGTAGAATTAAAATAAATAATTAAGATTTGGGCTCCAAGGAGGGAGCCCAAATTTAGTTAAAAATATGAGCAAAGAAATTTTAGAGCAACTTTTTGATTCACCAATTAAGGTTAGATTGCTTAAATTGTTTTTGCGTAATGAGGATCAATCTTTTTGTACTCAAGATATAATTGAAAGAACTAAAAGTGATCCATCTATTTGTAGGAGACATATTAAGAAATTAGATAATATTAAATTTATTGATTTTAGAACTAAGAATAATAAGAGATTTTATTCAATAAATAAAAGTTTTGATTTTTATAACGAGTTAAAAACTTTAGTTTTAAAATCTAGTCCTACTTCTAAAGAAAAAATATTAAAGAAGTTAAGAAGCTTTAGAAGAATTAATTTGGCTATTCTTTCTGGTGTATTTGTAAATTCAGAAAATTCTAGAATGGATATTCTAATAGTAGGGGATAATATTAAAAAGAAAAACTTATCTAATTTTTTAAAGGACCTAGGAGCAGATGTAGGTAAAGAAATTGATTATGTTCTTCTTTCAACTGAAGATTTTAAATATCGTTATGATATGTTTGATAGATTTATTCGTGATGTCTTAGAAAAACCTCATGAAAAATTGATTAATAAGTTAAAAATATAAAATTATGGTTCTTGTTCCTCATATGTTAGTTGGTGCTGCGATTGGCAGTCAAGTATCTAATTATTGGCTGGCTTTTTTATTTGGATTAATGAGTCATTATTTATTAGATTCTTTACCTCATTGGGATTATTTACAAAAATTTAAAATATCTAATCCAACCCATATAAAGAAAGTAGCTATAGATTTTTTAATTGGAAGTGTCCTTATTTTATATTTAACATGGTCTAATCCAAATAAAATTATAATTTTTGTTGCTGTATTTGCCGCTATTCTGCCTGACGCTATGAATGGAATATATATGAATTATAAAAATAAATGGTTAAAACATCATTTTTTGTTGCATAATAAGATTCATTTTTATAAAAAATTATCTTTTTTACAAGGATTAATACCTACCTTAATAGTTGTTTTTCTATCTATTTATGTCTTATTGCTATAAAAGGGGATAATTTGTGGATAGAGAATATAACGTTTTTAAATAGAATGGCTTATCAAAGCCATTTTTTCTTTTTTTAAATAACTAAAATTATTGAATTATAAGTGTTTGACACGGAATATAAAGTGACATACAATGGGAATGTAGTGAATAACTGTGGATAAATGTGGGGATAAGTATATAAAATTGTGGAAAACTATGTTGATAGGTGAATACAAACATACAATTGATACTAAAAAAAGATTAGCTATTCCGGCTAAGTTTAGACGTACCTTTAGTCATGGAGCAGTTATTACTCGTGGTATTGATAATTGTTTAGTTCTTTATTCGTCAAAAGAGTGGGAAAGCATGGCTAGTAAGTTGGGGAAGCTACCGTCTAGTCAAGTTGAAGCAAGAAGTTTCGCCAGAGTAATGTTAGCTGGAGCTATGTCAGTTAAATTTGATAGATTAGGTAGAATTCTTATTCCAGATTATCTTAAAAATTATGCATTTTTAAAAAGGAATGCAGTTATTATTGGTCTTTATAGTCGTTTAGAGATATGGTCTGAAGAAAAGTGGGAATCATATAAGAAACAAGCTGAAGATAAGGTTGGCGACTTGGCATCTAAATTAGGAGAATTAGATCTTTAATTATGCATATACCCGTTTTGTTAAATGAAGTATTGGAATATCTTAATCCAAAACCAGGAGAAAATTTTATTGATTGTACCTTTGGATTTGGTGGGCATAGTTTAGCTATTTTAGAAAAGAATAAACCAGAAGGAACAGTGATAGGGATTGAACAAGATAAAGAAATTTTAGAAAAATTTACAAACAAAAATAAAAGATTAGACTTAGTTGAAGGTAATTTTAAAAACTTAAAAGAAATAGTAAAAAAAAATGAATTCTTTAAATTTAATAAGATTAGCGGAGTGTTATTTGATCTTGGTGTTTCTTCTTGGCATTTCGATAAGAGTGGCCGTGGATTCTCTTTCCAAACAAACGAACCATTAATGATGAATTGTTCTGAAGGAGGATTAAACGCAGAAGAAATTGTAAACCAATGGTCAAAAGAAGAATTAATTAGAATCTTTAGAGAATACGGAGAAGAAAGATTTGCTAGTCGTATTGCTGAATTAATTTACTTAAACAGACAAAAAGAAAAAATTAAAACAACAGAACAATTGGTAGATATTATTAGACTGGCAATTCCTAGAAAATATAGACACGGAAGAATACATTTTGCTACTAGAACATTTCAAGCACTTAGAATAGAAATTAATAATGAATTAGATAATCTAAGAAAAGCATTACCTCAAGCATTAGAAGTCTTAGAAAAAGGTGGACGATTAGTAGTTATTTCTTTTCATTCTTTAGAAGATAGAATTGTTAAACATTCTTTTCGTGAATTAGCATCAGAGGGTCGTTTAAAAATTTTAACAAAAAAACCAATTATACCAAGTGAAGAGGAAATTAATTTAAATTCTCGAAGTCGAAGCGCTAAGCTTCGTGCTGCGATAAAAATATGACTGCACGTTGTATTAAATCTAAAAAGTTTTGTGAATACAAACATGATCGTGGTTTGGTTTTATTGAGCACAATAATTGCTTTTGCTTTATTAGGCATGATCTTTCTATATGTATTTCAAACAAATGGTTTGGTTGATTGTAATTTTAAAATTAGAAAGCAACAGCAAAAGATAGAAGAACTTAAAATTACAACAGAGAAATTAGAAATGAACATTGCTCAATGGCAATCACCAGTTAATTTAGAAGAATTAGTTGATTTATTAGAGATGGTTGAAGTAGGAGAAGTTATTTATTTAACAAATGAAAAAGAGGTCGCAGTTAAAGAATAATCTTAAATTATGAAGAATTGGCGTATTCATTTTTTTATAATCATCGTTGTTTTTTTTGGATTTGGTGTTTTAGCTCGTTTATTCACTCTGCAAATTATTCAGTATGATAATTATTATGCATTAGCGCAGGGACAACATCAATTTTATAAAACACTTTTTCCTGCAAGAGGAGAAATTTTTATACAAGATTTGTCTGGTAAACAAAGAGACGGAGAAGATCATTATTGTCCTTTAGCGGTGAACAAAAAATTTCAGAGAGTATACTTAGTTCCCAATGATATTATCGACGAAGAAAAAGAAGATTTAGCTAATAAATTAGTTGAAATACTTGATTTAGATAAAGAGATCATCTTACAAAGAATGAATAAATTAAATGACCCATATGAACCATTAAAATCTAAGGTTGAAGAAGAGGCAGCTGAAAAAATTAAAGAATTAAATGCTAGTGGGTTAGGATTGGCTTTAGAAGATTGGCGTTATTATCCAAACAAGACGTTAGCTAGTCATTTATCTGGATTTGTTGGTATTGTTGATGAACAAAAAATTGGTCAATATGGATTGGAAAGTTACTATGAAAATGACTTAAATGGTAATTTTGGTTTTTTGTCGGGCGAAAAAGATACAGCAGGATATTGGATTCCATCTGTTAGTAGAAAAATAGAACCAGCTAAAGACGGATCAGATATTATTTTAACTATTGATGAGAATATCCAATTTAAAATAGAGAAAGAGCTAAAAGAAGTAGTTGAAAAATGGGACGCTGAAAAAGGTACAATTATTGTTATGGAACCTAAAACAGGGGCAATTCGAGCAATGGCTAATTGGCCAGTATTTGATCCCAATGAATATAATAAGGTTGAAAATATTAATGTATTTTTAAATCCAGCTATTCAAGAGATTTATGAACCAGGTTCTGTTTTTAAACCAATTACAATGGCTATTGGATTAGATAGTAAAAAAGTAACTCCTAATACTACTTACATTGACAAAGGACAGGTAAGAATTAAAAACAGTGTTATTAGTAACGTTGATGGGAAGTCATATGGTGAACAAAATATGATTCAAGTATTAGAGAAGTCTCTTAACACAGGTGCCGTATTCGTTCAACAATCAATTGGAGAAGATATCTTTCAAGAATATATTCAGAGATTTAAATTTGATCAACCAACTGGAATAGATTTAGCTGGTGAAATTAGTGGTAATATTGCAAATCTATTTACTGGTAGGGAAATTAATTTAGCAACTATTTCTTTTGGTCAAGGAATTACAATGACTCCATTAGGCTTAATAACAGCTATAGGAGCGCTTGCTAATGACGGAAAGTTAATGAGACCATTTATAGTTGAAAAGATTATTTCTTTGGATGGTAAGGAAACAATCATTAAGCCAGAATTAATCGATAGAGTAATTTATGCTGAAACAGCAGAAGCAATAACTAAAATGTTGGTTAGTGTGGTAGAGAATGGTTATGGCAAGCCAGCTCAATTGTCTGGTTATGATATTGCAGGTAAAACTGGAACAGCTCAGATTGCAGACTTAGAAAAAGGAGGATATTCTGAAGAAACAATTCATAGTTTTGTTGGTTATGCTCCAGCATTTGATCCTAGATTTGTTATTTTAATTAAAATAGATAAACCGCAAGGTATTCGTTTTGCCTCAGATTCAGTTAGTCCAGTTTTTAAAAGATTAGCTGAATATTTATTCCATTATTTAGAAATACCACCTTCTCTACAGGTGGATTAGGAACAATAATATGCGCAATACTCTTCAATATATTTTAAAGATTTTAGCTAAAATGATTCTATGGAGACATAGACCTGTTGTAGTTGCCGTAACTGGAAGCGTTGGAAAAACTTGTACTAAAGAAGCTATTTATTATGTCCTTAAAAAAAGATTTAAAGTACGAAGGAATATAAGGAATTATAATAATGAGATAGGTGTGCCATTAACAATATTGGGATCAGATGTATCGCCAGAAACGACATTAAAGGGATTGTTTGGTTGGTTGAAAATTTTTATAAAATCTTTTTTTGTTATTATCTATCAAAAAAATTATCCAGAAATTCTTGTTTTAGAAATGGGTATTCGTAAACCTGGTGATATGAAGTATTTGATGAGTTTTATCCCAGTTAATGTAGGAATTTTTACATCAATCGGTGAATTTCCTGTTCATTTAGAGTTTTTCCCAGAGAAAGATAGCTTAATTGAAGAGAAGTCAGTTTTAGTTAATTCTTTATCTAAGGACGGATTAGCAATCTTAAACTATGATGACCTATCGGTTCGTATGGTTGGTGATAAAATATCTGAACAAACTAAAGTCATCTATTATGGATTTGGTGAAGGCGCTGATTTAAAAATTAGAAATTATGAATTAGTTATAAGAGATTTAAATAAAAAAGATTTTGGAATTAATTTTAAATTAGAGCAAGAAGGCAGTATCGTACCAGTAAGACTAATAAGAGTATTAGGAGAACAGCAAACATATATTGCTGCAGCTGCTGCCGCTGTTGGATTATATTTTGATTTAAATTTAGTTCAGATTTCTAATGCATTAAGAAGATATAGAACAGTTGCTGGAAGGACCAAATTATTAGAAGGGATTAAAAAATCTTGGATAATTGATGATTCATACAATGCTTCACCTTTATCTGTTTTGTCTAGTTTATACCTTTTAAAAGAATTTACTCTTGAAGAAAATGGATCTAAAAGAATAGCTGTTTTAGGCGATATGCTTGAATTGGGTGAAAAAACAGAATCTGGACATAGACAAGTTGGTCAAAATATTGATTCAGCAGTTGATATCCTTTTTACAGTAGGTGATAGAGCTCGTTTTATTGCTGACGAAGCTAAAAAACATGGTTTTCCTAAGAATAATATTTTTGAATTTTCTAGATCAGAAGATGCTGCTATTCGTGTTCAAGAAATAATTAGCAAAGGCGATGTTATTTTAATAAAAGGATCTCGTTCAATAAGAATGGAAAAAATAGTTGAAGAGATTATGGCTTATCCTGAAAAAGCAGATAAATTATTAATTAAATAAAATAGACAAATAAAAATATTCGTGGTAAATTATATAGACGGCCCTATCGTCTAGTGGTTAGGACGTCAGCTTCTCAAGCTGGTAACCGGGGTTCGATTCCCCGTAGGGCTACCTGAAAGGGGGTGATAATGTAAAAATGGAAGAAAAATTAATTGGGAGGATTACTCATTATTTCACTAATATTGGTGTAGCCGTAGTTGAACTTACTGACGGCAAATTAAGTGTTGGTGATAAAATTCATATTAAAGGAGCTACAAGTGATTTTGAACAAATGATTGATTCAATGCAAATTGAACATGAGAGCGTAGAAAAGGCTAAAAAAGGCGATGCGGTTGGATTAAAAGTTGAACAACAGGTTAGAGAAAGCGATGATGTGTATAGAGTAGAATAATTAAATTTTAAATATGAAAACAAGAAAAGATGAAACCAAGGCCTTGGTGCTTTTATCAGGTGGCTTGGATTCTATTTTGGTAGTTAAAATTTTACAAAAACAGGACGTAAAAGTAACTGGCATAAGTTTTGTTAGTTATTTTTTTTCAGCTGAATTAGGCAAAAAATCAGCTAAACAGCTTAAAATTAAGCATAAAATTTTTGATTTTTCTGATGAACATTTAGATATGGTTAAAAATCCTCCAAGAGGATATGGAAAAGCAATAAATCCTTGCATTGATTGTCATCTTTTAATGCTTAAAAAAGCTAAGATAATAATGGAGAAAGAAGGATTTGATTTTATAGCTACTGGTGAAGTATTAGGACAAAGACCTATGTCACAAAATAGGCAAGCATTAAATTTAATTGAAAAAGAATCAGGATTAAAAGGATATCTTCTTCGTCCTTTGTCAGCTAATCTTTTAGAGCCGACTATAGTAGAAGGGAATAAAAAGATAGATAGAAGTAAACTTTTGAATATATCGGGGAGAAACAGAAAAATACAAATGGCTTTAGTTAAAAAATATAACATTAAAGAATATTCAACGCCAGCTGGTGGTTGTTGTTTGACTGATTCTCAATTCGCTGTTCGTTTTAATAATATGTTAGAGAATTGGCCCAATTGTAATGGCAATGATGTTAGTCTATTAAAGTTGGGTCGGCATTTTTGGAATAAGGGTAATTTAATAATAATTGGGCGAAACAAAGAAGAGAATGATAAAATAGATAAATTAAGACAAAAGAAAGATGAAATAATTGAACCAGATGGATTTCCGGGTCCAACAATTCTAATTAGAAGTAAAGACAAAATTTTAAAAGAAAGTTTATCTCAAGCAGAAAAATTAATGATTAAATATTCTTCAAAAAGTAAATTAATCTAGAAGCTCGCATTTAGCTTTTTTTTGAACGCTTTTTGCTCGCTTCTAATCCAGCAAAGATTATGCCATATTTTTCATTTACTCAAATTCAATTAGGATCAATTACTATTTATACATGGGGATTTTTAGTTGGATTAGCTTTTATAATTGGTTATTGGCTTGCCTTAAAAGAAGCCCAGAGAAAGGGGATTGATCAGAATAAGATTTTTTGGTTAGCAATTTTAATTTTTTTATTTAGTATCCTAGGAGCGCGTTTAGGATATTTTTTTCAATTTAAGGTCAATGGATTAATGTTTTATGGAGGATTTTTTAGTACTTTAATTGTTTCTTGGTTTTATTTAAAGAAAAATAAATTAGATTTTTTAAAAATAGCAGATACTTTAACCCCTAGTGTTGCTTTAGGAATCTTTATTGGTAGAATTGGTTGTTTTTTAATTAAAGATCATCCTGGGACAATTACTAGCTTACCGTGGGCAATTCAATGGTCTGATGGAACATTGCGTCATCCAGTTGCTTTATATTTATTAATAAATGGATTAATAATGTTTTTAGTTTTTTGGTTTTTAAGAAACAGATTACGAAAGAATGGTCAACTTTTTATTCTTTTTTTGATTTGGTATAGTATCATTCGTTTTTTCTTAGAATTTACAAGAATAGGTGAGCTTGAATATTTCGGTTTATTTACCAATCAATGGATTAGCTTATTTGTATTTATTTATGCTATAATTTTATTATGCAGAACATATGGCATAGTCTTTCAGTTGAAAAAACACTTCAGGAATTAAAATCAAATATTAACGGGTTAAGTGAAGAAGAAGCAGAAAAGAGGTTAAAGAAATTTGGTTTAAATAAGCTTCCAGAAGAAAAAATGTTTTCGCGATTAAAATTATTTTTAGGGCAATTTAAAAGTCCTTTAATTTATATTTTATTAATCGCTGGTATAATTACTTTAATTTTATCTGAGTATACAGACAGTATCGTTATTTTCGGTGCTGTTTTTTTGAATACAATTGTTGGTTATTTACAAGAAAGTAAAGCAAGTCAAGCATTAACTAAATTAAAAAAATTTCTTGAACTCAAGGCTGTAGTTTTTAGAAATGGAGAAGAGAAAGAAATTTTACAAAGAGATATTGTTCCTGGTGATATTATTTTACTAAGAGCTGGTGACAAAGTATCAGCTGACGCTAGAATAATTGAAATCCATAATTTAAGGATTAATGAATCGTCTTTAACAGGAGAATGGTTGCCTGCTAAGAAAAAAATAGATGTTTTAGAAAAAGGTGTTTCTTTGGCTGATAGAGACAATATGGTTTATTTAGGAACGATTGTCGAAAATGGATGGGGAAAAGCAGTGGTAATTAAAACAGGTGAAGACACAGAGCTTGGCAATGTAGCTAGTATGGTTAGAGAAGCTGAAGAAAAAGAAACTCCTTATCAAAGAAAAATATCTCAATTAAGTAAAGTTATTGGAATAGTAATTGCAATTGTTTGTGTTTTGATTTTTATTGAAGGAATAGTTACTGGTGAAGATTTTATAGAAATGTTTAAAACCGTTATTGCTATAGCTGTGGCAGCTATTCCTGAGGGACTGCCAGTGGCTATGACCGTTATTTTAGCTATTGGTATGGAAAGAATTCTAAGAAGGAAAGGACTGGTTAGGCGATTGGCTTCTGCAGAAACATTAGGCAATACTTCTATAATTTTAACTGATAAAACAGGAACATTAACTGAAGCCAAAATGGAAGTTGCCGGTATTTATACTGGTAACGAGATTTTAAAGAATAAGATTAAGAATGGCAAAGAAGATCATTCATTAGCTTTAAAAGCAGCTATGCTTTGTAATGAATCGTTTATTGAAAATCTTGAAGAACCTACAAAAAAATGGATTATTAGGGGAAGACCTACAGAAAAAGCATTGCTTTTAGCAGGAATTCAAGCTGGGATTTCTAATAAAAAATTAGTAGAAGAACAGCCTAAAATTGATCAATTAATTTTTGATTCAAGCTATAAATATGCCATTACTATGCATAAGCTTGATGAAAAAAATAATATTATATATGCGCTTGGTTCTCCAGAAAGAATTTTAGAAATGTCTTCTTTTATAGATATTAATGGACAAACTAAAAAATTATTACTAACTGATTTAAATAAGATAAAGAAAAGATATGAAAAATTAACCAAACAAGGATTAAGAGTTTTAGCTGTTTCTTATAAAAATACTAGCGACAATGAAATAGATAGAAATAAAGAAGAGAAATCAAAAGAGATGGTTTTTATTGGATTATTTGCTATGCATGATCCAATAAGAAAAGAGACAGGAAAGGCAATTGAATTATGCAGACAAGCAGGAATGAATCCTATCATTGTTACTGGAGATCATAAATTAACAGCTCAAGCAGTAGCTTCTCAGCTTGGTTTTAAGATTAATAAAAATAATATTTTAGAAGGAAAAGATCTAGAAAAATTATCAGATGAAGAACTTGAAAAGAAAATTAAAAATATTAAGATTTATGCGAGGGTTGAACCAAGACAAAAATTAAGAATTGTTCAAGCTTGGCAAAGGAAAGGAGAGGTAGTCGCCATGACTGGAGATGGGATCAATGATGCTCCAGCTTTAAGACAAGCAGATATAGGAGTAGCCTTAGGTTCGGGAACTGATGTAGCCAGGGAAGTTTCTGATTTAGTTCTTTTGACTGATAATTTTAGTATCATTGTTGCTGCTGTTGAAGAAGGTAGAGCAATTGTTGATAATACCAGAAAGGTAATAACATATTTATTATCAGATAGTTTTACAGAAGTTATTTTAATTGCTGTTAGTTTGCTTTTTGGTTGGCCATTACCAGTTTTAGCTGTTCAGATTTTATGGGTTAACTTAATTGAAGATGGGTTCCCTAATATTGCTTTAGCTTTTGAACCAAAAGAAAAAGATTTGATGAAGCAAAAACCGCATGATGATAAACTTCCTCTTTTAAACAAAGAAATGAAAGCTCTTATTTTTATAATAGGTTTAATTACAGATGTTTTCCTTTTGGCTTTGTTCTATTATCTTCTTAAGTATTCCGGCTATGAGATAGCTCATATCCGTTCTATTGTTTTTGCTGCTTTGACTGTTGATTCTTTATTTTATGTTTTTTCTTGCAAAAGTTTGAGAAGAAATATTTGGCAAATTAATTTATTTTCTAATAAATTTTTAATTATTTCTTGGTTATTTGGAGTATCAATGCTTTTAGGAGCTCTTTATATAGGACCCTTACAAACACTTTTAAAAACAGTTTCTTTAAATTTTATTGATTGGATTTTGATTTTAGGTCTTGGAATTTTAAATATGATATTAATTGAAGCAACTAAATATTATTTTATTGTTAGACACGAAACATGATCATTATTTATCTTTTTATCTTTCTTTTTTCTTTTTTTATATTAGCTTATTCAAGTAAAAAATTGGTTGGTTCTTTAACTATTATAGCTAAATTTTTAGGATGGAAAGAATTTGTTGTTGCTTTCTTTACGATGGCCTTAGCTGCGACTATCCCTAATCTTTCAGTTGGAATTAGCTCTGCTATTCATGGAATTCCAGAGTTTTCTTTTAGTGAAATTATAGGTGGCAATATTATCGATTTAACCGTTGCTATGGCTTTGGCAGTATTAATCTCTAAAAAGGGATTAAGACTAGCAAGTAAAACCGTTCAAGGTACAGCTATCTTCACTCTATTATTGGCCCTTCTTCCTATATTGCTAGTGATTGATGGAGAGATTTCTAGAGGAGATGGACTTGTTTTAATTTCTGCATTTTTAATTTATTCTTATTGGCTTTTTGCTAAAGAAGACAGATTTAGCAAGGTTTATAATAAAACAAAATCTCCATTAAAATTAAAAGAAATTTTTGGTCATATTTTTAAAATTTTATTTTCCATTACTTTTCTTTTATTAGCTGCTGAGGGAATAGTTCGTTCAGCTATATTCTTTTCTATCCTTTTAAATTTCCCTTTGGTTTTAATAGGTATTTTAATAGTTAGTTTAGGAAATTCTTTACCAGAAATATTTTTTAGTATTCAAGCAGCTAGAAAAGGTAAGAGTTGGATGGTGGCTGGTAATCTAATGGGTTCTATTATCTTTCCAGTAACTTTAGTACTAGGTGTCGTTGCGTTAATCTGTCCAATTAGAATTATTGATTTCTCTCCTTTTTTTATTGGTAGGTTTTTTCTAATAATTTCTGCTGTATTCTTTTTAATATTTATTCGCACTGGTAAGAGGATTAGTAAAAAAGAAGCTATTTTTCTATTATTTGTTTATATTTCTTTTATATTAACTGAGATTTTATTTTATTATTAAATATGTTAAAGTAGATTTTATATGGATTATTTTATTATATCGCTTTTAATCTTAGTAATTATTGGACTAGGTCTATTAATTTTTTTATTGCTCCAAAAAAAGCCAAAAGAAGATGATCAGTCATTATTAATGCTTCAGCAACAAATAAGTCAATTAAATCAAGTCTTAGATACGAAGCTTTCTGAATCAGCTAAAGCTGTTCAGGGTCAGTTTAGTGAAAGCGCTAAAATTATT
>CAYTNU010000001.1:43075-54805 GCA_964439515.1 uncultured Candidatus Saccharibacteria bacterium
ATGTTTGCAGTAATAAGAACAGGTGGAAAACAATATTTGGTTTCTCCTGGCGATAAAATTAAAATAGAAAAGTTAGACGTACCTGAAGGTGAAGAAATTATTTTTAAGGAGATTTTATTATTAGAGAAGGGGAAGGCATTAAAAATCGGTGATCCTTTAGTTAAAGGAGCAAAAGTAACAGCTAAATTGTTAAAACAGGATAGAGCTAAAAAAATAATTATTTTGAAGTATAAAGCTAAAAAACGTTATCAAGTAAAAAAAGGGCATCGTCAGCCCTTTAGTGAAATAGAAATATTAAAAATACTATTTTCTACCGCGAAAAGCACTGCTTAAAGTGTTTTCGTCTATATATTCTAAATCAGAACCAGTTGATAAGCCGCGCGCAAGCCGGCTTGTTTTAATTTTCAATGGTTTAAGTATTTTTTCAATATATAATGTAGTAGTATCTCCTTCAGTGGTTGGACTTAAAGCAAAAATTAGTTCATTAATTGTTGTTCTATTATTTTCTATTCGATTAATCAATTCTTTTATTTTAATATTTTCTACACTAATTCCATTGCCGGGAGAGATTAATCCTCCAAGAACATGATAAACTCCATTGTATTGTTTTGTTTTTTCTATAGGAGGAATATTTAAAATTGTTTCTACTACACAAATTGTGTTTTTATCTCTTTTCTCATCAGAACAAATAATACAAAGATCATCATTAGCAAGGTTAAAACATTGTTTACAAAGTTTGTTTTCATTCCTTATTTCTTTAATCGAAAGAGCTAATTCATCTAATTCATTTTTGTCTTGATTCATTAAATAAAAAACCAACCTAGTGGCAGCTCGTGGTCCGATATCTGGTAATTTGCTTAATTGATTAATTAAATTTTTAATTGATTGAGGAAACATATTATTCTCCTAAATGACGTTCTAAATTTTTAAAACTAATTTGGCTTTCATTAAAGAATAGCTCCATTTTTCCAGTTGGTCCATTTCTATGTTTAGCAATGTGAATTTCAGCAATATTTTTTCGTTCTGGATTTGGTTTATCTTTATCTTCTCTGTAAATAAATAGGACTACATCAGCGTCTTGTTCTATTGCTCCTGATTCTCTTAGGTCTGAAAGCCTAGGAATAGCTGGAGAGCGATTTTCAACGGATCTATTAAGTTGAGAAAGAGCTAAAACAGGAACTTCTAATTCACGAGCTAAGGCCTTTAAGCTGCGAGAAATTTCAGTCATTTGTTGAACTGGTGAATCAAAACCGCTTCGTGGTTGGATCATTTGTAAATAATCAATAATAATTAACCCTAATTCATTTTTAGATTGAAGACGACGAGCCATGGTTCTCATTTGCATAACAGTTGGGGATGGATTGTCATCAATAAAGAGAGGCGCGCTTGATAAGCTATCTAGGGCTTGTTGAATTTTTTGAAAATCATTATCTATGCCTTCTCCGGATAAACGTCCAGTTCTCATTTTCCATGAATCAACTTCAGCTTGAGAACAGATAAGACGATCTACTAATTGTTCTTTTGACATTTCAATGCTAAAGATAGCTACTGGCTTTTTTTCTTTAGTAATAATATGACGAGCAAAATCAAGGGCTAGCGCAGTTTTTCCAAGCGATGGTCTAGCAGCTAGAACAATCATATCTGATTTTTGAAAACCAGCTAAATGATTGTCTAAATCAATAAATCCAGTTGGAATGCCTCGAAGAACATCATCTCCTCGATGTAATTTGTCAATTCTTTCGAAAGCGCCAGCAAGACTGTCTTTAATATGATGAAATTTTTGGCTAACTGATTTTTGAGAAATACTAAATATTTTTTGTTCAGCTTCATCAACTAATCCTTCAATATCTTCTGGCTCTTCAAAACTCAATTGACTTATTTGAGCTGAATTATTAATTAGGTCGCGAAGAATTTTTTTGTCTTTAACAATTTTAGCATAATGAGCTACATGAGCAGCAGTAGGAACAGAATTAACTAATGTAGTTAGATATGTTTTTCCTCCAATTTCTTCTAATTGTTTTCTTTGTTCTAGTGAATTGGACAAACTTAATAAATCAATTGGTTCGTTTTTTTCATAGAGATCAAGCATAGCTTGATATATGTCAGTATGAGTGCCTTTATAAAAATCTTCAGGAAGCAAAGTATCAGCTATTTTAATAACAGCTTCTTTGTCTAGCATTAATGATCCCAGAACTGATCGTTCGGCTTCAATATTTTGAGGAGGAAGGCGCCCTTCTTTTCCTTTGTTTTGTTTATTAGTCATATTAATTTAAACAAGGAGGATATCCTCCTTATATCTTAAGTTATCTCATTGTATTAGCGCAAGTTAAATCTTGTTAATATTTTGTGGATATTTTAATACTGTCAGAAGTATCTTCTATTTGGAATCCCTTAGATTCAATTTTTTGTCTTAATTGATCAGCTTTATCCCATTCTTTATTTTCTCTTGCTTTTTTTCTTTCTTTAATGATGTTTTTAATCTCTTCTGGTATTTCTATCTTTTCTTCTTTAAATAAATCTAAACTGAAAATTTCATCTATTTTTTTAATTGTTTTGTATTTTCCATTAGCTTTTTTATCTCTAATTAAATTCCATAATATAGATAATGCTTGTGGTGTATTTAAATCATTATTAATATTATTTTTAAATTCTTCTAGATATTTTTTATTTATCTTTTTATCATCTTTAATTTCTGAAATAATATTTTTTAGTCGTTTATATGAGTTTTGCGCTATTTTTAATGATTCCCATGTAAAATTTAGCTTTGAACGATAGTGTGCTCCTATTATTAAATATCGTAATGCTAATGGTAAAAAGTTTTTCTTTTTAATGTCTTTAATGGTGTAAAAATTTTGAAGAGATTTTGCCATTTTTTGTTTATTAACCAAAAGATGTTCTCCTTCTATCCAATAATTAACAAATTTTTTACCACTAGTTGATTCAGATTGAGCAATTTCATTTTCATGATGTGGAAAAATTAAATCTACAGCTCCACTATGAATATCAAAGGTTTCTCCTAGATATTTAGAACTCATAGCTGAGCATTCAATATGCCAACCTGGTCGGCCCTTTCCAAAAGAAGCATTCCAAGATGGTTCATTTTTATTAGCAGATTTCCAAAGAACAAAATCTCCAATATTTTCTTTATTATATTCATCTGTTTCAATTCTAATACCATGTTTCAATTCTCTTTCTTTTAATCTAGATAATTTTCCATAATCTTTAAATTTTTTGATATTAAAATAGATAGAATTATCTTTGCCTTTATAGGCAAATTCTTTTTTTAGCAATATTTCTATCATTTTTATCATTTCTTTTATATGTTCAGTAGCCTTAGGATAATAATTTGCTTTAGCTATATTTAATTCTTTAATGTCTTTGAAAAATAGATCAGTGTATGGATTAGTGATTTCTTCTAGGGTTTTATTCTCGTCTTTCATTTTTTTAATAATTTTATCTTCCACATCAGTAATATTCATTACGTATTTTACTTTATATCCATTATATTCAAGGGTTTTTTTAAGAATATCCTCAAAAACATAAGTTCTAAGATTACCAATATGTACTTGGTCATATACGGTTGGTCCGCAAGCATAAAAAGAAACCTGATCTTTTTTAATCGGTTTAAAGATTTCTTTTTTACGAGTTAATGTGTTATATAATTTTAAAGCCATTTTTTTCTTTTAAAATATATTACCATAATGGTTGAAATTATAGCCATGGTGACTAATATTATTATCCAAGTAAAAGGATTTTGAATTAATGAAATATTTCCAAAAATATTCATACCAAAGAAACCAACAATAACGCTTAATGGGAATGTAATAAAGGAAACAACTGTTAGGAATTTCATAATGTCACTTAATTTATATGATAATAGGGAATTATTAGTTTCTTCAAGAGACGTAACTAATTCTCTGTTGTTTTCTAAAACATTCCAAACGCGGATAATAGAGCCAATCACTTCTTGAGCCATTGGTCTTATCTCTTGGCTAAATATTCTTAAAGATTTTTTACTTAATATTTCCAAAACTGATCTTTGTGGATTTATTGCTCTACGAAAATCAATTAATTCTTTTTTAACCATAGCAATTTCCATAAGCATTTCTTTTTCTTTTCCTTTGAAAACATTATTTTCAATCTCTTCAATTTTTTCACTAATATGATCAAGCATTGGCAAACAAGAATCAATTAACCAATCAAGTAAACTGAAAAGTAAATGGGCAACACTTTTGAATCGTTCTGTTTGATGATAATCCGTAGATTCACACTCATTAAAAAAACTTTCTAAATTAGGAATTGCCTGAACATGACTTGTAATTAGAGTATCGCCAACAATTATTATATCTAATTCTACTAGTTTGTTTTGTTTAATTTTTCTATTATATACAGGGAAATGAAGGATAATAAAAAGCTGACCTGGGAATTCTTCAATTCTCGGTCTGTTAATTGGGGGGATAAATTGTTCAACAATAAAAGGATGAAGATTAAATTGATTTTTAAGATTATCTAATTTTTTTTGTGTTGGTTTTTGAATATCAATCCAAGTAATATTATTAGAGGTTATTTTTTTCATAATTTTATTTTCTTTCTTATTAATATATATATATTATCATATTTATAATCTATTTGACAACTTCTTAAAAAATGATAGAATAGTAACAACAATGATTAAGAAGAAAAAGATTACTTATATCTCCGAAGAGGAAGAAACGATTGATAATAAGTTGAAAAAGCTAAAAAAACAACTTAAACAATGTCAAGAAGATAAGGAGGAAAATCTTACCCAGGCACAGCGAGCCCGGGCTGATTTAGTTAATTACAGAAGAAGACAAGAAGAAACCTTGCCTGGATTAATAGCCATTGGTCAAGCCAGTATTATTAATGATGTCTTATTGCCTGTCTTAGACAGTTTAGATGCAGGAGCCAAAGAGAATGAAGACATTAAACGAATTAAAGAACAAATAGAAAATATTTTTAAGAAATATGAAATAGAAGAGATTAAAGCAATAGGAGAAAAATTTAATCCAAAATATCATGAAGCAATAGGTCAGATTGAATCAGAAGAAGAATCTGATACAATAATTGAACAAATTCAAAAAGGATATTTATTAAATAAAAAAGTTTTAAGACCGTCCAAAGTTAAAGTAGCAAAATAATTAAGGAAAAAAATATGCCAATAAAATGGAAATCACTTGGTGAGTCAGAAAAATATTTTAATGTACCTGAACTTCCTGATGAGGGAAACTGGACTCCTTTTGCTCCTCATTTTAAAGCAGAAGAGCCAGCAATAGATATTTATCAAGATAAAATTAATCTTTATGTAGAAATACTTTTAATTAATATTAAACCAGAAAATATTAAAATTTCTATTGAAAATAATATTCTAACGATTGAAGGCAAGACAGAAGAAAAAAAAGAAATTAAAGAGAAAGATTATTTAAGAAAAGAAATAAAAAAGGGATCTTTTAAACGTTTAATCAAACTACCAATAGACGTAGAAGAAAAAAGCGCTAAAGCAGAAAGTATTGGTAATATTCTTAAAATTACTATTCCAAAGATAACTAAATTAGTTTCTAAGGGAAAAGAAATCCCTATTAAAATAAAATAAAGGAGAATTAAATTATGAGTAAAATAATCGGTATTGATTTAGGAACTTCTAATTCAGCTGCAGCTGTAATGGAAGCAGGCAAATCAACTATGATTCCTTCAGCAGAGGGAACCGTTATTGGAGGAGGAAAATCATTTCCATCTTATGTCGCTTTTGATAAAGATGGGAATTTATTAGTCGGAGAATCGGCTCGTCGTCAAGCAGTAACTAATCCAGAGAATACAATATCTGCTTTTAAACGAAAAATGGGGACTAAAGAAAAAATTACTTTAGCTGGGAAAGAATATACTCCGCAACAATTATCGTCTTTTATTTTACAAAAGATAAAAAAAGACGCTGAATCATTTTTAGGCGAACCTGTTCAAAAAGCTGTCGTTACCGTTCCTGCATATTTTAATGATGCTCAAAGACAAGCGACCAAAGATGCAGGGTCAATTGCTGGATTAGAAGTAGATAGAATCATTAATGAACCAACAGCTGCTTCATTGGCCTATGGAATTGATAAGGGTGATCAAGAAGAAAAGATTTTAGTTTTTGATCTTGGCGGAGGAACATTGGATATAACAATCATGGATTTTGGTGAAGGAGTTTTTGAAGTCAAAAGTACTTCGGGAGATACTCAATTAGGCGGAGTAGATATGGATGAGATTTTAACTAACTATATTGCTGATGAATTTAAAAAAGAAAATCAAATTGATTTAAAACAAGATAAGGTAGCATTACAAAGACTTAAGGAATCAGCTGAAAAAGCTAAAATTGAACTTTCTTCTACATTGGAAACAGATATTAATCTGCCTTTTATTAGCGCAGATAGCAGTGGCCCTAAACATTTAACAATGAAAATAACAAGGGCGAAGTTAGAAGATTTAATTAAGCCAATTGTTGAAAAATGTAAGGGACCAATGGAACAGGTTTTAAAGGATTCTAAAATGACTCCTGATGATATTACTAAGGTAATTTTAGTTGGGGGACCAACAAGAATGCCTATTGTTCAAAAATTTATTGAGGACTATATTGGTCAGAAAATAGAGAGAGGAATTGATCCAATGGATTGTGTTGCTATCGGAGCATCTATTCAAGGTGGCATTTTAACAGGAGAAACTAAAGATGTTCTTTTGTTAGATGTTGCTCCTTTGACATTGGGAATAGAGACATTGGGCAATGTTATGACTCCATTAATTGAAAGAAATACTACAATTCCTACTTCTAAAGCTCAAGTTTTCTCTACTGCTGCCGATAATCAGCCAGCAGTTGATATTCACGTATTGCAAGGGGAAAGACCGATGGCTCCTGATAATAGAACATTAGGACGCTTTATGTTAGATGGTATTCCTCCAGCACCTAGAGGTGTTCCTCAAATTGAAGTTACTTTTGACATTGATGCAAATGGAATTTTAAAGGTTAGCGCTAAAGATAAAGGAACTGGCAAAGAACAGAAAATAACGATTACTGATTCTTCTGCATTATCTAAAGAAGAGATTGATAAAATGAAACAAGAAGCAGAATCTCATTCTGTTGAAGATAGAAAGAAAAAAGAATTAATTGAAATTCGAAATCAAGCTGACACTTTAATTTTTTCTACAGAAAAAGCACTTAAAGAACACGGTGAGAATGTTAAACCAGAAGACAAGAAAGAAGTTGATGAAAAATTAGAAGAGCTTAAAAAAGTTAAAGAGAGCAGTGAAATTGAAGAACTTAAAAAAACAATTGATGAATTATCGCAAGCAATTCAAAAAATTGGCTCTCAATTATATCAAAAAGTTGAAGAAGAGAAAGCCGAACAATCAGAACCAGAGATAAAAGGAGAAAGCAAAGAAGAAGAAGACAAGGGCAAAACAGTTGAAGGGGAATACGAAGAAGTAAAGAATGAAGAGAAAGAAGAAACGAAAGAAGAAACGAAAGAAAAAGAAAAATAGATTTTAAAGAATACATTGAATTTAAAGCCCGACTATTATAAAGTCGGGTTTTAAATTATAATCATACTTGACAAAATATACAAAATGATAGTAATATATAGTCGTCTGTATTTCAGGCTTTTTTAAATACAATATGAATTTTAAAGAAACAATAAAATTTATTTACCAGAAAAAATGGTTTATTTTCTGGGTAACTGTCTTGGGGGCAGTTTTATTTTTTGACCTAATGGTTATTCAAGAACCGCAGTATAAATCAAACTCAAAAATATTAGTTGTTCAAAAACAAGTATATGGTCAAGATATATATACTATTTCTAAATCAGCTCAATATATTACTAATATATTAAAAGAAGGAATTTATTCTGATGTTTTTTTTGAGAATATTCTTTTATCACCCTATGGGATAGAAGCAAATGATTTTTCTGAATATTTTAAAAAAAGAAGGAAAGAATGGAAAAAAAGCGTTAAAGTTTTAATCCTTCGTGATACGGGAGTAATGGAAATAAATGTTTTTTATCCTCAAAAAGAAAAAGCTGAACAAATCAATTCAGCAATAATTAATATTTTAGAAAAAGATCATCAATTTTATCATGGTGAAAATGAAAATATAGAAGTAAAAATTTTAAATAAACCAATTGTTAGTCAAAATCCAATCTCTATTAATTTATGGTTAGGAACTATTTTTGGTGGTTTATTTGGATTTTTAATTGGGATTAGTTGGATTTTAAGAAAAAATAAGAGAGAAACTTCCTTTTTGGATAAAAACTAGCTTTTTATCTAAAAAAGAGGGTTTTAGGTGTACTTTGATAATTGAATATTAAACTTGACCAATTTGGTCAAATAGCTAAAGGAGGCACTGAAAATGAAAGCAAGGATAATGTTATTTGTTTTAGTTGTTTTTTTGATTGGCGGATGTGCTACAAGTGGGAAATATGTTCCCAAACATGCCATAACTGATCCTTCTAAAGGGATCTCAATCATTCATCCTGTCGAAATCGAAAAAGCTGGCATAAAAACGATTACTATCTTTCAAGGGTTAATGGACCCTGGTTTATGGGTAGAAGTTGTTAGTGCTGGCGGTGTCTGGACATTTTTGGCTTTAACTGATTCAGGAAAAATCTTAGACGGTTATGCTTATCTTTCAGGTATTAATTATTGGGGAGATTGGCGGCTTCAGTTTGTTCTCCTGGAAGGGTTAGAGAAGAGAGACAAAGAAACTGCTAAGTTTATTTATTTCAATCGAGATGCTGGTTATTGTTATAATTTAATCGGCAATCAGGTTGAATATGATCCCAAAAAGTTTGACGAGGATAAAGAGTATCGTCTCAAGCTTTTTCAGGATCACGGAAAAACCTTAGACCAGATAGATTCTTTTTTTCTCGATTATCTAAGGAAAAAGAAATTGAATCCTCCGGATGATCTGTCTAGCGTGGTTGAAATTGAGATAGGTTCTCCAGAATGGAAAAAATTTAAAAGCAAGATAGCAAAGAGTATGCAGTATAATTATAAGATGGGAAATGGTGAAATTCGTTGTGGTTGGTTGCCTTTGAAGCATTTCAGTAAAGAGGCAGTTGAAATCCCTGGATTTAATGGTAAAGATCAGTATTTGAAAAGAGCAAATGTGCCCTTATTCTTTTTACCGTTTGCTGGAGTTGGCCTTATGGTTATAGCTGGAGCAAACATTATAGGAGATATTGCAGCTGCTGGAATAGACGATAGCTGGAGTGGATCCTATGCTAGGTCAAGCGTAATTCGCTATAAAATGGCTCCTTTGTTTAGACAAATCTGTCTAATTTACAAGGAGTTATTGAAAAAACGAGACGAAAGGATAGATCGGCTGGAATTCAGATTAGAACTACAAAAAACCTATTCCCAAGATGGGAAATGAAAAGGAGATCGAGATGAAGAAAGCAATGTTATTAATAGTAGTAGCTGTTATGGCTATGATGTGTTCATTCTCTTTTGCTGAGAATTCAAATTTTGGTGAAGTTCGTGAATATATTGTTAAGGAAGGGGATAAACCATTGGATGTTATTGTTACATTATCAATAATGGCCAAAACAACTCCGGATCAGATTGTAGAGTGGAATCCGGAACTTGGATTGCATAATATTCAGATCGGTCAAAAGATTAAATATTATGTTAAAGAAGAGAAAAAACATGATCTAACCCACTATGTTCTTGCGGCATTGATAATCATTTTGTTTTTCATTGGTTTTTCCATGGCTATTTCTCTTATGACAAAAAAATCAGTTATAAATACATATTTAGCTCAAAAATTATCTTTTCCGTGTACCATTGATGGTAAGAAATATATTTATACTCCCCAAAGAGCTGGAATCTATTTTCTTTCTCTCTTTAATGGAGGAAAATATAAATCGCCTCAAGATGCGTTCAAGAGTAGCAGAAAAATCTTACAGACTCGGCCAGATGTGGCTGAGAAAGAGATATCCGCTGAAAGGTTAAGACCAACAACATAAATAGGAGGTGACAGAATGAAGAGAATCATAATTTCTTTTGTTGTGATTGTCTTGATGTTTTCTGTTGCTTCTGTGACAACAGCGGCAACAAAAGGAATGTATCAAGTCGTAAGAGGTGACTCTCTCTCGGTTATCGGAAATCGCTTGGGAGTTAAATGGAAAGATATCGTTAAACTAAATAATATCAAAAATCCAAATCTTATTTTCCCTGGACAGGAATTATTGATTCCCAGAACAGAGATGATTAAGAGGTGGAAAAAAGTCGGCGGCAACCCATACAAAGGAAGCCCTAAGTGGGCAATTGATAATTTCAATCTGCCTGATGATGTTAAGTCTCGGGTGAATAAGAATATCAAGAACGATAAGTTCAAGTGGTTTATCTTAAAAAGTGGACGAGAGCTTGAACAATTGACTTTCGGAAAAAAGAGAGTCAATACGAAGATCGTTTGTTCCTGGGATAAAACTAAGCTTTACGCAGCCAAGGACTATGGATTTAACAATTATCATGTAATTCATGTTCTGAAGTGCGGAAATTGGGCTTGGTTTAAAACAGAAACCTTACATTCTGAAAAAGTTTTGCCCGAAGTACCAATATTCTCAAAAGGTGAAGACAAGGGTCTTCCTCCTGTTCCTGTTTTCTCTAATCTTGAGGAAAGAGTTGCAAATGAATGTGGGTTTGACCTCTATGTCGGTGGCGGAATTTATGAAACAGATCGCTGGTTGAATAGAAAGAACAAGGATTATCATCATAATGGATGGTATGCCTGGGCTAAGGCTCGTTATCGACCATTCGGGTTTGAGTTAACGGAAAGAATCTCTGCTTGCTTAGGAGCATTTGTTTTCGGAGCAATCGGAGGCGGAGACGACCAAGAATATGACTATGGATGGAACAAATGGTTTATTGGCCCATCGTTAAAATTGATTGGGCACAAAGATCATTGGGACGCTGACTTTGACCTTGGTTTATGGGGTCAGCTTGTGAGTAAAGGCGATGTAGGTCTCTATAATAGTAAACAAGTTGACAATATCTCTGTTTTTTCTGCACATCTTAATCTGTATGAAAGACGCGCAGAAAATAAAAAACTTGGCCCAAAGACAGAACTTAATCTTGAGTTTACCTTGCCCCATGGTAGCAATCATGAACATAGTTGGAATGGGAATAATTTAGATCCTGATCCGCACAATAATCAGGTTTTAGAGATTTCCCTGATCCAACATATTTATGATTTTGAAATCAGTGATGATTTTATATTAACTCCTGGTTTCAATCTAGGTTACGTTAAAGAGTGGGGACTTGAGGATTCAAACTTTATTCAATTTGGACCTCGAGCAACTATGACCTGGAATAATGAGGATATTGTATCCATCTCAATATTCAATTATAAAGAGAATATTGGAGGAGATGGAGATCAATGGCACTGGGTTTCAGGTCATGTATCAATCTATGGTTTGATTAAGGCCTATGGCATTTCTCAAATCACTGAGCCAACAAATAAAGAACTTTGTTTTAGTTGTTTATAATTTTTTCAGTTAACGATTGTGAAAAATTCACAAATTCCAATTGGAACGTTAACATTATTTGACAAGATGTCAAAAAAGCCAAGATGGCTTATGAAAAAATTAAACAATTAACAAAGTTAATGAACCTATCAGAATATAATTTCTGTTAAATATATACTTATTAACAAAAAAAATTGAAATTTCGGAGGTGCACCAATGAAAG
>CAYTNU010000001.1:54905-78735 GCA_964439515.1 uncultured Candidatus Saccharibacteria bacterium
CCATCCTCCAAAAATAATCCAAAGATTCCATTGCAAGGCAGTAGTTCGTAGAATATTATCAAAACTAGCTGCTACTATTAAGCTAATAGTTATGACTAATAATCCTAGTCCAATTATTTTTTCTTTTTTAATTGTTTTCTTAAATATTTTCAAAAGATATAATAATAGACCAATAATTATCCAAAAATAACTAATTAATCCAATGATTCCGTTTTCTACAAATATTTTTAAATAATCATTATGAGCATTTAAACTTCCTAATTTAAAACCACGATAAAATTCAGTTAATTTTTCAAAAGTACCAAGACCGTAACCAAACCATGGTTGCCATAAAGATAATGGCAAGATATCTTTCCAAAGCTTAAAACGCCAGACAATTGAACCATATGGATCTAAAGAAATTAATTCCCAGAGTCTTTCTCTAAAAACATCTGATAAAAAATAGGCGGCTAAGAATAACAAAGCGCCTACTAAAAGCATTCTTCGATATTTTAAAATACCAAAGATTAAGACAAAAAAAGATAAACAAGCCAAAGCACTTCTAGTATAGGTAGCAAAAAGAAGAAAGACAGATAATCCAATAGCAATGATAATTATTTTTTTATTAAAGATTAATGAAGAAGTTTTTTGAGAAGTCAAAAGTAAAGAGATTAATAATCCTAAAATAAAGAAAGTATAAAAAGCAAAAAGATTTGGATGAGCAAATGTGCCATAAATTCTTTGAAATCCTCCGAAATCATCTGTCATGCCTGAATTATTAAAAAACTGAATTAAACCAACAATAGCAGGAATAATATAACTAATTAATATAATTTTTAATAATAAATAAAAGTCTTTTTTATCTTCAATCAATTTATAAGCTAAAAAATAGAGAAGAAAGATAGTGGCTATTCTAATAAATTCTCTAATACTAGTAAATGTATCAATAGAATAAAAAATACTCAAAAAACATAAACCAATAAAAATAAAAATAGGATAAAAAAGTGGAGTCGAATAAATCTTTTTTACATTAATAAAGAAAAAAAATATTAAAATCAGAAAGACTAACCCGCCTATAATAACGTTAAGATTAATAGTAGGTAAATTAGAATAAATTTGAAATTCTATTTGACTAAGGATGTCTAAAGAAGGTCTTATTAGTGCTAAACCAAGCAGAAAATAAAAGAAATTCTTATTAAGTTTTCTATTGACTTTTTCCATAATATTTGGTAAAGTAATGACTTAATGGTCTTAAAAAATGATCAAATTTTTCAAAAAAATTAAAAATTTAGACAATAGTTCTGTAAAAGATATTGTTTTAGCAATAACTTATAAATGCAACGGTCGTTGTAAATTTTGTCATATTTGGAAAAATAAGGAACATTTTTCTTGTCAAACAACTGATTACAATAAATTACCACGAACAATAAAAAATATCAATATTAGTGGAGGAGAACCATTCTTAAGAGATGATTTATTAGAAATTATTAAAATAATCAGTAGACGATCTCCTAATGTTAAGATTGTGATTTCTACTAATGGTTTTTTACCAAGTAAAATTAAAGAAACAATGAAAAAGATTGTTAATTTTAGAAAAGATATTGGAGTAGCTATTTCTTTAGATGGGGTTGGCAAGGTACACGAAGAATTGAGAGGTTTTCCAGGTGGATTCTCTTTAGCGATAGAAACAATTCGGTTTTTAAAAGAACTTGGAATTAAAAATCTTAAAATTGCTTTTACCTTAGGTGATAATAATATTGATCAATTAAAAAGGATTTATAAATTAAGCCAGGAATTAGAAGTTGAATTTAGCTTAGCTCTTTATCATAATTCTTCTCATTATTTTCAAATAGATAAAAATAAAATTATTAATACTAAAAAGATAAAAAAAGAATTGGATTGGTTAATTGATCAAGAGTTAAAAAGTTTTTCTATTAAAAAATGGTTAAGAGCATATTTCGTTTGGGCAATGATTAAATTTTTAGAAACCAATAAAAGAGTTTTACCTGATTATTCTGGCATAACATCTTTATTCATTGATCCATTCGGAAAAATTTATCCTTCAGATGTTTGGGATTTAGAGATTGGAAAACTACGGGAGATAAATGATTGGGATAAATTTTCTAAGAAAACTAAAAAATTAATTTTGAACAATAAAGCTCCAGATAGCTGGATGATTTGTACTGCTCGTCAGGCAATGAAAAAACATTGGTTAAAAGTTGTCCGATGGATTATTAGAGAAAAATTTCTATTATTTATTCAAAATAATAGATACAAGAGAAATCATTCGGAAAAACAAATAGGGTTATTTTTTAAATGAAAATTCTTCAAATAAATAAATTTTTCTTTTTAAAAGGTGGATCAGAACGTTATTTTTTCGATTTATCTGAATTATTGTCTCAAAAGGGGCATGGTATCTCTATATTAAGCACTAATCATCCAAATAATTTTCCTTATTTTGAAAAAGATGATTTTGTTGAATATAATGATTTTTCCAAGACAGAAGGTATTTGGAAAGATTCTAAAAAAATAATAAGAATTTTTTGGAATAGAGAAGCGGCTAAAAAATTAGAAAAACTTATTAAAAAGGAAAAACCAGATATTGCTCATCTTCATAATATTTTTAGTCATTTATCTCCATCAATTATTTATACTTTAAAAAAACATAATATTCCCATAGTTATGACCTTGCATGACTATAAAATGTTTTGTCCTAATTATAAATTTTTTTCTCAAGGGAAACCTTGCTTTGATTGTATTAAAAGAAATAATTTTCGTTCTTGTTTAAATAAGAGATGTATTAAAAATTCATGGAGCAAAAGTTTAATTGGTTATTTAGAAGGTAAATGGCAAAAAGATTTTTTAAAGATAATAGATAAAATAGATATTTTTTTAGCACCAAGTTTGTTTATAAAAAGAAAGGCCATATCTGCAGGATTGCCAGCTAAAAAAATTATTCATTTGCCAAATTTTATAGATAATGAGTTTTTAAATAATAAAAAAATAAAAAATGAATTTAATCCTCAAAAATACATTTTATACTTTGGACGTTTAAGCGAAGAGAAGGGAATAGATTTATTGATTAAATCATATTTAGAAAATTCAGTTAAACTTTCTAAATGGATAATAAAAATAGCAGGAGAAGGGCCAGAACAGGATAGATTAAAAAAATTAAATAAACGTTATAAACAAATAGAATTTTTAGGAAAAAAGAAAATAGAAGAATTAAAAAAGATAATTTCTCAATCTTATTTAATAATTGTGCCTTCAATTTGGCCAGAAAATTTCCCCTATAGTATTCTTGAAGGTATGGGATTAGGGAAAGTAGTTTTATCTGCTCGAATAGGAGGAATGTCTGAAATGATAGAACATAAAGAAACGGGTCTTTTGTTCAATCCTGGAGATATTATTGATTTAACTAAAAAGATTAATTGGGCAATAGATAATCCTAAAAAGATTAAAGAGATAGGAATTAAGGCTCAAAAAGAAATTTTAAATAAATATAATTCAGAAAAACATTATAATAAATTAATTAAAATTTATGAACAAATTAAAAATAATTAGCATTTTAATTTTATTGTCTTTAATTTTTGCTTTAATAGGTGCCTTTTTAGTATGGCAACAAAATTGGTTTAATGTTGATGATAATAAGACAGAAACTCTTTCTTTTTGGAAGTTAATTCCTGAATTAACTGGTTTTAATGGTGAAAGAACATATCTTCTTCTTTTTCAAAATAATTTAGAGTTAAGACCATCTGGAGGATATATAGGTAGTTTTGGAATTTTAAAAATTAATAATGCTAAAATAGTTTCTTTTGAAATTCATGATACTAATATTTTTGATGGATTTGGCAAAGAACAAACAGAACCGCCAGAACCAATAAAAAATTATTTAAAAATAGATAATTGGCAAATGAGAGATGGCAATTGGTCTCCTGATTTTTCTATTTCAGCTGAGCAAGTAGAGTATTTTTATCACCTACAAGGTGGACATGAAGAATTTAATGGAATCGTTGGTGTTAACGCTACTGTTCTACCTGAATTACTAAAATTAACTGGACCAATTTATTTAGAGGAAATTGACAAGACCTTTAAACCAGAAGATGTTCTTTATGAATTAGAATATGAAGTAGAAAAAGGATATCTTGAAAGAGGTATTGATTTTGGTGAAAGAAAAACTGTTTTAAAAATTTTAGTAAAAGAAACTTTAAAAGAATTACTTGAAAAAACTTTTTTGGAGCAAAAAGAATTAAAAAATATTGTTTTTGAAGAGTTTGATAAAAAAAATATTGTTTTATTTCTCAAAAACAGAGAAAACCAAAAAATAATTTCTAAACTTGGTTGGTCAGGAGAAGTTGATAAATTTTATGAAAACGATTATTTAATGATTGTTGAGGCTAATTTAGCTTCAAAAAAAAGTAATGCTTTTATTAAAAGAGAGGTAGAGTATTATGTTGATTTGACTAAAAATGAATTAGAAGGTACTTTAAAGATAAGATATATTCATGAAGGGAAAGAGAAAGATTGGTTTAATGATGATTATAGAGCTCATCTAAGGATCTATCTTCCCTATGAATCATGGATCTTAGAAGCAAAGGGACAAAAAAATGAAACAAGTTTTTCTAAAGAATTAGGCAAAACTGTTTTTAATTGTTGGATTGAAATTCCAAGTGGACAGGAAAAGGTAATTGAAATTAAATATCTTTTGCCAGAAAGAATTAAACACGAAAAAGAATATAAGATTTTAATTCAAAAACAAATAGGCGTAGAAAGTATTCCTTTTAATATTACCTTAAAAGGAATGAATCAAAAAACATATATTAAAAATAAGATTATTGAAAAAGATTGGGAGGGAATAATCTCTTTTGAAAAATGAAGATTGTAATGATTGGTCAAAAAGGAATACCAACGCTTTTCGGTGGGGTTGAGCGTCATGTCGAGGAGGTGTCTTGTCGTTTGGCTAAAAAGAAAAATTATCAGGTTTATGTTTATACAAGAGACTATTATACTCCTAAAAAAAACAAGAAGTATAAAAAAGTTAATCTTATTCATTTGCCAACTATAAAAACAAAACACCTTGATGCAATCAGTCATGTTTTTTTTGCTACTTGTCATGCCATGTTAAAAATTAAACCAGACGTGATTCATTTTCATGGAGTCGGCCCAGCTATATGTCTTTGGATTCCTAAAATTTTTTATCCACAAGCTAAAGTTATTTTTACATTTCATTGTCGAGACTACTTTCATAAGAAATGGGGAAGATTTGCTCAATTGTCTTTAAAAATAGGAGAAATGATTGGTTGCTACTTTGCTGATGAAATAATTTCTGTTTCTCCAGAATTAAAAGAATATGTAATGAATAATTATAATAAAAAATCTATCTATATTCCACATGGAGTTAGCCAAAATAAATATATTTCAGCCAAATCAATTAAAAAATGGGGATTAGATAAGGATAATTATATATTATCCGTTAGTAGATTAATCCGTCATAAAGGTATTCACTATTTAATTGAGGCATATAAAGATATTAGAACAGATAAAAAATTAGTTATTGTTGGTCCATCTTTTTATACAGAAAACTATGAAAAAGAATTAAAAAAATTAGCTGATAATAATCCTAATATTATTTTTTTAGGAGCTCAAAAAGGAAAAATACTTCAAGAACTTTTTAATAATGCTTATATTTTTGTAAATCCATCAGAACAAGAAGGATTACCATTCACAGTTTTAGAAGCAGCTGCTTTTAGTCAATCTATTTTACTTTCAGACATTGAAATTCACAAAAAAATCTTAAAGGATTTACCTTTCTTTTTTCAAAATAAAAACGTGAAAGATTTAAAGAAAAATTTGGAATTTCTTTTAAAAAATCCTAAGTTAACTCAAGAAAGAAATAATAAATTGAAAAAATATACTAGATTTTATTATAACTGGAATAAGACTGTAGAAAAAACAATTTTGAAATATATATAATCTATAGTATAATATTGGTGATGCGAAAAAATAGAATTACTCAATCAATTATTGTTGGTTTAACCACCTTAGTAGCCGCTGCTACCTGGGCAGGGCTAGAAAATGTTTTATTTAACAGTGGTAATATAATTTTACCAATTATTGGCTTTTCTATTTTATTAATTTTTCTAAGTTTAAATTGGCTTTTAACTAAATCAAAAATAATCTTATTAATCACTCTTTTTTTTGTTTTAATTAGCTTTTTCTTTTGTTTTGGTTTTAAATTAGAATATTTTATAGTTTTGCTTGTTGCTCTTTTTTTCTTTTATTTGGCATCAGAAAGAGCTATAAATGAAAAAAAAGATAGAATTAAAATTGAAGTTATAAGAGTTCTTAAGAGAGGCCTTCCTTTTGTCCTTACGGGTCTTATATTAGTTATTTCAACTGCTTATTATTTCTCTCCTTTAATTCTAACTGGACAAAATGAAATTATTATTCCACGTTCTTTGTTTGATAAAATTATTGATCCAGTATTAGAAAGAATTGAAGGAGACATTCCTATCTCTCAAGTAGCTAATCAACTTGGTATCAATTTAGATATTAATGTAGCTATTGTTAGTAAGGATATAAAAAACGATCTTTATAACCAATTAAATCAAGAGATTAATAAACAGAATCAAGTGTATAAAGAATATGTTCTTTTTGGTTTAGCAATGGGTCTATTTTTTGCTTTAAAGATAATTAGTATCCCATTGATGTGGATGGTTATTTTATTGAGTTGGATTATTTTTAAAATTTTAGTTTCTATTGGAGCAATTAAAATACAAGAGCAAGCAGTACTTAAAGAGGTGATAGAAATATAATTATGTCTAAAGATTATTATAAAACATTGGGAGTATCTAAAAGTTCTTCCGACATTGAAATAAAAAAAGCTTATCGAAAATTAGCACTTAAATATCATCCAGATAAAGCGCCAAAAGATAAGAAAAAAGAATACGAAGAAAAATTTAAAGAGATAAGCGAATCATATAGAATACTTTCTGATAAAGAAAAACGTAATCAATATGATCAATTTGGTCAAGCTTTTGAACAGGGCCAATCTAATCGTGGATTTTCTCAACAAGATTTTAATTCTTTTCATGATGCTTTTGGTGGAGAAGATATTTTTGAAGATTTAGGGTTTGGTAGGATTTTTGAACAGATGTTTGGATTTAATACAAGAGATGGAAATGGAAGGGCTACTCAATATGGTCAAGATATTGTTATAGATCAAGAGATAACATTAGAAGATGCATTCCATGGAATTGAGAAAGAAATTAATTTACGTAAAATGGTAACTTGTTCAGAATGCAATGGCAAAGGAGGGAAAGAATTTAAACAATGTAATGTTTGTGGAGGATCTGGTTATCAACAAATACAAAATAATAGTATTTTTGGAATGATTTTTCAAAGAAGAGCATGTCCTGAATGTCATGGTAAAGGAGAAATACCAAAAGAGATTTGTAAAAAATGTGACGGAAAGGGGACGATTAAAGAGAATAAAAAAATTAAAATTACTATTCCATCAGGAATAGAAAGCGGTCAAGCTTTAAAATTAAGCAATCAGGGAGAAGCGGCTCCCTATGGTGGAAAATCAGGTGACCTATATGTCAATGTTCATGTTAAACAACACAAAGAATTTGAGCGCATAGGAAGCAATCTTATTTATAATCTTGCTATTGATTTCACTCAAGCAGTATTGGGTGATAAAATAGAAATACCAATTATAGATAGTAAAATTAAATTAAAAATACCATCTGGCACTCAACCAGGAGAAATGATAAAATTAAAAGACAAAGGCATGTCTAAGCTATACGGTCATGGTAGGGGAGATTTAATTATTAAAATTCAAGTAAGGGTTCCTAAAAAGATAAATCGTAAACAAAAGAAATTAATTAAAGAATTAAATAGATGTTAACAGTTCGTGATTTTTTAACTAACTTTCATATTGGAGCAGCTTCAGGTTGGGATGTTTTTATTGTATTAGTTTTTTTAATTGCTGTTATGGTTTATGGTCTTTTTATAGGTCGCAACAGAATGGTTGTTATATCAATTAGTAGTTATTTTTCATTTTTAATTGTTCAAAATATTCCTTGGTGGAAATTGAATTCATTCAATTGGTTAGGAATAGAAGATGGTCCTTCAACTTCTTTAAAAATTATTCTTTTTTTAAGCATTATTGTTTTGTTCTATTTTTTAATACCTCGTTCAATTCTGACTTCTGTTTTTAGGTTAAAAAAAAGAGGAACAGCTTCATGGTGGCAGTTGTTTTTATTAAGCATTGTTCAAGTAGGATTGCTAGCAATGGTTATTCTTTCTTTTTTATCAATTGAAGCAATTTCTAATCTCGGTTCTGTTATTAAAAAATTATTTATTGGTCCAGAGGCTCAATTCGTTTGGATAACATTGCCAATATTAACTATGGTTTTAATGCGTAAAAGAAGAAACAAAGATAAGGATTAGACTTGCTTTTTATTCAAAATATAGGTAATATCTAAAATTAGAGATATTAATTTGCCCCGTTAGCTCAGTGGTAGAGCAGTTGGCTTTTAACCAATTGATGAGGGTTCGATTCCCCCACGGGGTACTAGTAGAAATTCCAAAGATCTTGGAATTTTTTAATTTTCCACAATTGATTGTTATTGGGTAAAATGGTAATATGAAAGAAATAATTAAACTCATAAAAACTATGAAGCGTATTTTAAATATAAAAACAATTGATAAAGAAGGAGAAGAAGTTAAGCTATCTGGCTGGGTGCATATTCGTCGTGATCATGGCAAAATTATTTTTGTTGATTTGCGTGATAAAAGTGGATTAATTCAATTAGTTTTTTTACCGGAAAATAAAGAAGTATATAAACTAGCTAATTCTTTGCGTAGCGAATGGGTGATTGAAGTAATTGGTAAAGTAAACAAGAGACCTAATGGAATGATTAATAAAAATCTTCCTACAGGTGAAGTAGAAATAGAAGTTCAAGAATTAAAAATCTTTAACAAGGCTAAAACAACACCATTTGAAATTAATGATGATAAAGAAATATCTGAAGAAATTAGATTAAAATATAGATATTTAGATATTAGAAGAACAAAAATGAAAAGGAATCTATTTGTTCGTCATAAAATTATAAAAACAATTAGAAATTTTATGGATAGAAAAGGATTCACCGAGATAGAAACACCAATTTTAACAAAATCAACTCCAGAAGGCGCTAGAGATTTTTTAGTACCTAGCAGATTACATCCAAGTGAATTTTATGCCTTACCCCAAGCACCTCAACAATTAAAACAACTATTAATGGTAGCTGGCATGGAAAAGTATTTTCAAATTGCTAAATGTTTTCGAGATGAAGATTTAAGAGGTGACAGACAACCAGAATTTACTCAATTAGATATAGAAATGTCATTTGTTAAGCAGAAAACAATTTTAAATTTAATTGAAAAATTAATGATTAAAATTCTTCATGAATTAGTTGAGATTAATGAAAATTTATCTAAAAAAATTACTTTTAAATCATTTCCAATATTAGATTATGAAAAAGTAATAAAGGAATATGGAACTGATAGCCCTGATTTAAGAGAGAACAAAGATGATCCAAATGAATTAGCTTTTGCTTGGATTGTTAATTGGCCAATGTTTGAATTAAATGAAGATAAAACATATAATCCATGTCATCATATTTTTACTTCTCCTAAAAAAAATGACCTACCTTTATTAGAAACAGATCCATTAAAAGTTCATTCATGGCAACATGATTTAGTTCTTAATGGTCATGAAATAGGAGGAGGAAGCATTAGAATCCATCAACCAGATATACAAAAAAAGATATTTGAATTAGTTGGGTTAAATAAAAAAGAAATAAAAGAAAAATTTGGTCATTTATTAGAAGCATTTGAATATGGTGCACCTCCTCATGGAGGAATTGCTATTGGATTAGATCGTCTTTTAATGATTCTTTTAAATGAAAAAAGTATTAGAGAAGTAATTGCTTTTCCTAAGAGTGGAGATTCTCGTGATTTAACTATGGATGCTCCTACCAAGGTTAGCGATGAACAGTTAAAAGATTTAAATATTAAAGTTACCAGTTAAAATGTTTACTAAAGTTTTTACTATTATTTTAGTTATTTTTAATCCACTTGTTTTTTTAGTGGCTGATAATATAGAGCCATTAGTTGAAGATTCAATTATATGGGAAAATTCTGTAGCTTCGGCATTATTATCAACTAATCCAAATTTTTTACCAATTCGTAATTGGGAGATAGTGGAACCAGAAATTGAAGCAAAATCAGCTATAGTATTTAATACAGAAAAAGATAAAATTCTTTATGAGAAAGAAATTGATAGAATTTTGCCAATCGCAAGTTTGACAAAGATTATGACTGCTTTAATAGTTTTAGAGAATATAGGATTAGATGAAATAACAATTATTTCAGAAAAAGCAGTTAAGGCATATGGAGAAAGAGGAGGATTAATTGTTAAAGAAAAAATTTCTATTAGAAATTTACTTCATACTTTATTAATGGAATCTAGTAATGACGCAGCAATTGCACTAGCTGAAGCAGTCGAAGAAAAGACAGGTAGATTGTTCATTAGTTTAATGAATGAAAAGGTAGATCAAATGGGATTGGTAAGTACTCGTTTTTCTGATCCAAGTGGTTTTAATTCAACTAATATTTCTACTGTTAGAGAAATAGTTGAAATAGTAAAATATAGTTTTAATCAATCAATCATTTGGCAAATTTTAAAAACACCTGAAATTAATTTATTTTCAGATGGTGGAGAGACAGAACATCATTGGGTTAATACTGATGAATTATTAAATCAATTGCCAAATGTAATTGGAGGAAAAACAGGATACACCACAGAAGCTCAAGGCTGTTTAATATTGGTAGTTGAAATATCATCAAAAAAAATAATTAGTGTTATCCTGGGAGCTCAAGAAAGATTTTTAGAAACAGAAAAATTAATTAAATGGGTTGAAAGAGCCTATCAATGGTAATTTATTATGCCTGATATTTTTTATATTTCTCGTATCATGGGTTTAGCAGCAATAGCTTTTATTATTGCTTTAGCTTGGACTCCAATCTTAATTCATTTTCTTGAGAAAAGACAATTTGGTAAACAAATTAGAACTATTGGAACTCCTATTTTTGCTAAATTCCATAAGAAAAAAGAGGGAACTCCAACCATGGGTGGAATTCTAATTTGGGGAACTGTTTTGTTTTTAGCTTTATTTTTTTGGTTATTTAGTCAAGTATTTGACATATCTTTTTTTGAAAAATTAAATTTTTTAAATCGTAAAGAAACTCTTTTGCCATTAGGTGCTTTAATCGCATCGGCATTAGTTGGACTAGGAGATGATTTATTAGGAATTTTTAAAAAAGGACCCAATGGAGGAGGACTAAGAATGAAGCATAGGATAATAATGTACACCATGATTGCTACTTTTGGAGCTTGGTGGTTCTTCTGGAAATTAGGATGGGATTTAGTTCATATTCCTTTTGTTGGGAGTTTTAATATTGGTTGGTGGTATATTGTTGTTTTTGTTTTTGTTTTAGTAGCTACTTCTTTTTCCATTAACGAAACAGATGGATTAGATGGATTAGTAGGTGGAATTCTTTTAATTGGATTTGCTTCTTATGGTACAATTGCATTTGGTCAAGGGAAAATGGATTTAGCAGCTTTTTGTGGAATAATTATTGGTGCGTTGGTTGCTTTTTTATGGTTTAATATTTATCCAGCTCGTTTCTTTATGGGAGACACTGGAGCTATGTCACTAGGAATTACCTTGGGTATTATTGCTATGTTAACTAATTTTTTCTTGCTTTTACCTCTTATTCTTTTTATTCCATTCATTGAATCAATTTCAGTAATTATTCAAATTACTTCTAAAAAATTTAGGAATAAAAAAGTTTTTCTTTCTACACCAATACATCATCATTTTGAAGCGAAAAATTGGCCAGAGAGTCAAATAACAATGCGTTTTTGGATGGTTAACGGAGTAATGGCAACAATCGCTTTGGTTTTGGTATTTGTAGAACAAATAATATGAGAGCTCATCAATCTGATTATTTTCTTGTTTCAATTATATTCTTTTTAGTAATTTTTGGATTAATTGTTCTTTCTAGCGCATCTGTAGTTCTTTCTCAAAACGAATCTAACCAAAGTTATTTATTTTTAAAACATCAGTTAATTTATGGTTTTGGATTAGGATTAATTGGCTTTCTTATATCACAAAGAATTCATTATGGTTATTGGAAAAAATTTGCCTTTCCTTTAATAATTTTAGGTCTAGTTCTTTTATTTTTAGTTTTCATTCCTCAATTAGGATATGAACATAGTGGAGCTAATCGTTGGATTAAAGTAGGAAACTTTTCTCTTCAGCCATTTGAATTTGTTAAATTATTTTTTATTATCTATTTATCTGCCTTATTAAGCAAAAAAGAAAAAAAGGATCAAGTGATTAAAGAAAGTTTAATACCGGTTTCAATCATCCTGGGAGCTATTATCCTTCTACTTTATTTTCAACCCAATATGAGTGCCATAGGAATTATTGTTATACTTTGCGGTTTTATATATTTTCTAGCAGGAATGAAAATCTCATATATTTTAACTGCTACAAGCATCGCTCTAATTGGATTTTTTACTTTAATAAAAACAGCTTCATATCGAATGAATCGTTTAAATGTTTTTTTACATCCAGAGCTTGATCCTCAAGGAATTGGGTATCAAATAAACCAAGCACTTTTAGCGATTGGATCAGGTGGTCTTTTCGGATTAGGACTTGGTCATAGTATTCAGAAATGGAGATATTTGCCAGAACCAATAGGCGATTCTATATTTGCAATTATTGCTGAAGAATTAGGATTAATCGGAGCTGGGATATTAGTTATTCTTTTTATTCTTTTAGCTTGGCGTGGAATACAAATTGCAAAAAACGCTCCTGATAAATTTGGTTTTCTTTTAGCAGCTGGTATTACTAGTTGGTTTTTCTTTCAATCATTTATCAATATGGCTGCTATCTCAGGATTAATACCTTTAACAGGAATGCCATTGCCATTTATCAGTTATGGTGGCTCAGCAATGGTTGCTTCATTGATTGGTGCAGGAGTATTAATTAATATATCAAAATATACTAAATAAAAATATGAGAATACTTTTTACAGGCGGCGGTACTGGAGGACATATTTTTCCAATCATTGCCGTCATTAGACAACTCAAAAAAAAATATAATCAAGAAAATAATTTAGAAATATTTTTTCTAGGAGCTCCAGCAGGAGTTAGTTTTTCAAATGTTTTAGAAAACGAAGGAATAAAAACAAAAATGATTTTAACTGGGAAAATAAGAAGATATTTTTCAATAAAAAATATTCTTGATTTTTTTAAAATGCCAATTGGATTGCTTCAATCTCTTTGGTACTTATACATATGGATGCCAGATGTCATTTTCAATAAAGGAGGATTTGGTAGTGTTCCTGTTGTTTTTGCTGGTTGGCTTTATGGAATACCTATACTAACTCATGAATCAGATATGGTTCCTGGATTAGCTAATAGATTTGGATCTAAATTTTCTAAAAGAATAGCTATTTCTTTTGATAAATCAGGAGAATATTTTTCTAAAAACAAAACAGCTTTAATAGGAAATCCAATTCGTGAAGAGATGGTTAAGACTTGTCTCTCAAATAATCCAGACGATAAAGAAAAAGCTAGAAATTTATTAGGATTAACTAGTCAAAACCCAGTAATTTTTATTTTCGGTGGAAGCCAAGGAGCTAAAGTGCTAAATCAAGCTATTCTAAGAATTTTACCAAGACTTTTAGAAAAATATGAGATTATTCATCAATGCGGATCTAAAAATTTTGAAGAAATTAAAAAAGAAACTAATCAAATATCTTTGATTAGCAGTTATCATCCCTTTCCATTTTTAAATGAAGATCAAATTACAGCAGCATATCTTTTATCAAATCTAGTTATTTCAAGAGCTGGAGCAGGAAGCATTTCAGAAATTGCAGCTTGTGGCAAACCAAGCATTTTAATTCCTTTAACTAACTCATCGGGTGATCATCAGAAAAAAAATGCTTTTGTATATGTTCAAGCAGGAGCAAGTAGTATTTTAGAACAAGAAAATCTAACTCCGAATCTTTTTCTTAATGAAATTAATAAAATATTAGATAATTCAGAATTAATTCAAAAAATGTCTATTAATGCTAAAAACTTTGCCATGCCAGAGGCTGCACAAAAAATAGCAGAATCATTAATTGAAATGGGGGAATAGTATGAACAAAAAACAAAAAATTAGAACAAGATTTGCACCAAGTCCAACCGGACTATTTCATATTGGTTCAGCTAGAACGGCTCTTTTTAATTACTTATTTACTAAAAAAAATAAAGGAGTTTGTGTTCTTAGAATTGAAGATACTGATTTAAAACGTTCAGAAAAAAAATACGAAAAAGATATCATAGACAATCTTAAATGGCTTGGCATAGATTATGACGAGGGTCCATTTTATCAAAGTAATCGAACAGAAATTTATAAAAAACACATTAAAAAGCTTTTAGACTCTGGTCAAGCTTTTTATTGTGATCATTCCTTAGAAGAATTAGAAAAAGAAAAAAAAGAACAAATAAAAAGGAAAGAAGCACCTAGACATATTTGCAATAGAAAAGGCAAAGCCAAAAAGGGGATTATTAGATTTTCTTGTCCTAATAAAAAAATAATTTTTAATGATCTAATAAGAGGAAGACTTGAATTTAATGGAGAACTATTTGGTGATATTAGTATTGCGAAAGACATAGATAATCCTTTATATAATCTTGCAGTAGTAATTGATGACGCAGGAATGGAAATAAATCACATTATTAGAGGAGAAGATCATATTCCTAATACACCTAAACAAATTTTACTTTATGAAGCGTTGGGCTTTGATTTGCCACAATTTGCTCATTTGCCTTTGATATTAGGAACAGATAGAAGCAAGATGAGTAAAAGACATGGTTCTGTTTCTATAAAACAATATAAAAAGGAAGGATATTTACCAGAAGCAATGGTTAATTTTATGGTTTTACTTGGTTGGAATCCTGGAACAGAAAAAGAGATTTTTTCTTTAAAAGAATTAATTAAAGAATTTTCTTTAGAAAGGGTTCATAAAGGAGGAGCAGTTTTTAATATCCAAAGATTAGATTGGATTAATGGACAATATATTCGTCAAATGAATTTAGATGAATTAACAAAAAGATGTTTACCATACTTACAAAAAAATATTAATTTTGAATATGCAAAAAATGTGATTTCTCTAGAAAAAGAACGAATTAAAAAATTATCTGAGATAGGGGAGATAACCAAGTTTTTCTTTAAGGATGAATTAAAATATGATTCAGAATTGCTTATTTGGAAAAAAACTAGTTTAAAAGAAACAAAAAAGAATTTAAAGATATTAGAAGAAGAATTATTAAAGACAGAGGATTTTAACCAAAAATCACTTGAACTATTGATATCACCATTAAGAGAAGAATATGGCACTGGAGAGCTTTTATGGCCTCTCAGAGCGGCTTTATCTGGACAAAAGACATCTCCAAGTCCATTTGAAATAATGGAGGTCTTGGGTAAAGAAAAAACGCTTCAAAGAATAAAAGAAGCGATAAAAAAGATAAATGAATAGAAAGGTTATAATATTTTTTGTAATTTTATTTTTACCTTTAATAACTCAAGGTGACGTAGTTGATGATTTAAATAAACAAATTCAAGAGCAAGAAAGCAAGCGAATTGAATTGGAAAAAAAAGTTAAAGAATATGAAGCAGTTATTAACGAAAAACAAGGAGAAATTAAAACATTAAATAATCAAGTCGCTATTTTTAATGCAAAAATAAATAAATTACAGACAGAAATAGATATTACCGAAGATGATATTACTCAAATAGAATTAGAAATTTTACAATTAGAATATGGTATTAAAGAAACAGCAGGAGATATTGATTCTCAAAAAAATAACTTAGCTAAAGTTATTCAAACAATTGCTGAATTTGACAGAACAAGTCAGATGGAAATGATTTTAGCCAGCGAAGACCTTTCTGATTTTTTTAATCAAATAAATTATCTTGATAATTTACAAAATGGAGTTAAAGAAAAAGTAGATAATCTCAAACTTCTTAAAGATAAGTTAAGCAATAACAAAGAGAGCAAAGAAGAGAAGAAAGAACGACTTGAAGGATTTAAAGATCAATTAACTAATCAAAAATGGTCTTTAGCTAGTCAAAGAAATTCTAAAGAAAACTTATTAAAAGAAACCAGAGGAGAAGAAGGAAGGTATCAACAATTATTAGCTAATATCGAAAAACAAAAAAAATCATTATTAGGAGATATTAATCGTTTGCGTCAGCAAAAAGCTGCTGAATTAGCCCGTTTAAAAGAGCTTCAAGAAAAACCTTCTTCACAATATTGGTCATCATTAAATTCATATTATAGACAAGATGATCCTCGTTGGGCCAATACAACAATAGGAATTAGCAATTCTAAATTAGAAGACTATGGTTGTGCAGTTACAAGCGTAGCCATGATATTAACTTATCATAATAATATAATTACACCCGGACAATTAGCAAAAACATCTATTTTTTCGTGGGATTTAATTTCTTGGCCAAGCAAATGGGGGAGTATTAGTTGTACGAATTGTCCACCACCTCATGTTTCATTGTTTGACTGGTTTAAATTAGATCGAGAGTTAGGAGCTGGCTATCCTGTAATTGTTTTTATAAGGGCAAGCAACAGAGGAGCAGGACATTATGTAGTCGTTCATCACAAAACAGATGATGGGCGATATGTCGTTCATGATCCACTCTTTGGAGCTAATATTTATTTAGAATCAACTCAAGTTTATATTTCTAATCTTTATAATACAACAACTAAATTAGATCAAATGATTATTTATCATTGATCCATAAAATTATGCGTATATTATTATTTACAATTATTATAACCCTATTTTTTATAAATCCTGTTTTAGCGAAAGAAGAAATTCAAGAAACATCAGAAATACCAAATTGGATAATTAATCTTTATCAAGAAACAGATAAAAAATTAATTACTCCAGTGAAACAAATGGTTGACTCAATGAAACAAAAAATAATTAAAGAAAAAAGCCAAGAAATGCTTAAAGAAGCACAAGAAACTATTGAAAAGAAACAAGAAGAATTAATAGACAAGGCTCAAGAGAAGATTAAAAAAGAAATTAAGAAAAGTACTAGAAATTGGATTCAAAATAAGACAGAATGGATTAAAGAACTATTGAATCCCCTAAAAATTAAAATTCAGCAGGGGAGCAATATAATCAGAGAGTGGATAGATAGCATTAAATAATATTAAAATAATATATTTAATAAAAAAAAGATGTCTCTTGTATTAAGAGTTAGGGGATAGTAGAGAATTGTCCACATTGACAGCCATTTGGCTGTATATTAATATAGATGTATAGTCGCATAATAACCCTTAATACACATTTAATATATATTGAATATGGAGAAAAGCCAAAAACCACTAACTCAGCATTTAACTAGCTTTTTGGACTGGTTAGATATTGAAAAAGGATTATCTAATAAGTCCCAAGAAAATTATTCTCGTTTTCTTAAAAAGTTTATTGATTGGTTAAGGAAAAATAATCTAGAGGACTTAAAACCTCATGAACTCTCCCCTGCTCATATTTGGGATTATAGAGTGTACTTGTCTCGTCATTCTAAAAAACCTCTAAAAAAGTCAACTCAAAACTACTATTTAATTGCTTTAAGATCTCTTTTGAATTATTTTGCTGATAGAGATATCCTTTCTTTACCATCTGAGAAAATTAAATTAGCTAAAGATAAAGATGAAAAAAAAGTTCATTTTTTAAATTTAGAACAGGTAGAAAAATTAGTTTCTATACCTAATACTCAAAAAATAAATGGATTACGCGATAGAGCTATTCTTGAAACATTATTTTCTACTGGGTTAAGAATTGCAGAGTTGGTTTCATTGGATCAGGAACAAATGGTTATAAAACCAACTACTAAAGACTTAGAAATTAGTATTATTGGTAAGGGTGGTCATGTTAGAACAGTATTTTTTTCAGAAAGAGCTATCTATTGGATTAAAGAATATTTAGATACTAGAAAAGATAATAACAAGGCCTTATTCATTAGTTACCAGGGTAGAAAAAATACATCTAAAAGACTAACTGATCGTTCTATTGAAAGAAGTATTAAAAAATATGCCTTGTTAGCTGGTTTATCTTCAAAGACGACACCTCACACCCTAAGGCACTCTTTTGCTACTGATTTATTAAATCAAGGCGTAGACCTTCGTTTAATTCAAGAATTCTTAGGACATCGCAATATAGCGACTACGCAGGTATATACTCATGTGACTAATAAACAATTAAGAGATGTTCACCGTAAATTTCATGGTGGAAAAGACTTAGAATAATTTTATGCGTATCTCATATTCTGGACTAGATTCATTTTCTATTTGTCCAGCTAAATATAAATTTCAATATATTGATAGAATTAAAACTCCAAAAATAAAAGAAGCAGTATTTGGTACTTTGATTCATGAATGTTTAAAAGTGTTCCACGAACCAAGCTTGCCACTCCCATTATCTGAAGATGAACTTTTAAAATATTTTACTGAAAAATGGAATGCTGATATTTATAAAGACAAACAAGAAGAATCTTTTGCTTTTTATCAAGGAGTTGATATTTTGAAAAAATATTATCTTCAAAATCAAAATCAAAAATTTAATATTATTAATTTAGAAGCATCATTTCAAATTCCTATTTCAGATAATAAAGAATTTCATCAAATAACAGGAAGAATTGACAGAATTGATAAATTAGACGATGGAACCTTTGAAGTAATTGATTATAAAACAACAAAAAAAATGCCAGCTCAAAGTGATGTTGATAATAATCTTCAACTTTTAATTTATTATCTAGGCATTGTTAATCGTTGGCCTTCTTTAGAAAAAGAAGATAGACCAGTTAAACTGTCTTTATATTATTTAAGACACGGAGAAAAGCTTTCTGTTATTAGAAAAAAAGAAGTAATAAAAGAAACCCAGCAAAAAATACTGGATTTAATTAATCAAATAAATAAAAGTAAATTTGAACCTCGAGTTAATCCTTTGTGTGATTGGTGCCAATATCAACAATATTGCCCTCTTTATAAGCATAAATTTATTAGCGAAGAATCCCCTGCTCTTGATGATAAAGAAATAAAAGAAGTAATTAAAGAATATTTTACAATTAAAGAGAAACAATCAATAGATAATAAGCGTATTAACGAATTGAAACAAATAATTAATAAATATTGTGACAACAAGAGCATTGATCGTGTCTTTGGTGATGAAGGATATATCACTCGCCTATCACAACAAAGATTTAGCTATAATTTTAATAAAGTAAAAGAAATTCTTGAACCAATTGGTAAATGGAAAGAAATTTTAACAATTGATAAAGTTAAATTTAAAAAAGTTATAAACTCTCTTCCCTATGATCTAAAAAAACAAATAGATCAAACAAAAACATTAGATAAAGAATTTAAGGTTATTTCTACAAGCAAAAATAAATAAGTTATTTAATATATTTTTCAAAACTACCACATTTAATGTAACCAGCATTTTCAGCTTCTTCTTCTGAGGAAAACCAAATTTGATTTTCTTCAGAGATTCTTGCGCCAAAAGAACAATTTGGCCAATGATATTTATTGCTATTAATACTACCCACAAATTTTTTTTCTTCTGATTGTTCTTTTGAAAATATTTCAGGACTTGCTTTTAAAGATTGCTGAATAGAAGCAGTTGGTTGTTGAATAATGATTGCTTCTATATTTTCAGAAAAATCTACTAATAAACCAGCTCCAAAACTAATTAAGGCAACTAAAACAATACTAACAATTAAGATTATATCAGATTCATTGTTCTTGACTAATTGTTTAAATTTGTATAACATAGATATAAGTAGCCGCTATTGGGAAAGAGTGACAAGTTGAATCTAGCTAATTGTAAAGGTCAACTTTCTCGTGGCGGCTCACTCTCTTTATTATGTCAAAAACTAAATCGGCTGGCTCAACTGGTTTGGGTCGTGATTCTCAACCAAAATACTTAGGAATTAAATTATCTGGTGGACAAAAAGCTAAATCAGGCAATATTATTATTCGACAAAGAGGAACTAAAGTTATTCCAGGTAAAAATGTTCGTCGAGGAAAGGATGATACTCTTTATGCAATCAAAGAAGGTATTGTTACTTTTATAACTAAAAAAATAACAAAATTTGATGGCAATAAGAGAATTGTTAAAGTAGTTAGTGTAGAATAAATATTTATATAAATTATTAATTAAAAAAAACATCCCATTGGGATGCTTTTTTAATTTTACTTTATTTTTCTTTTACAATAATTATTTTAATTTTAGCTTCTAAATTATGAGGTAATTGAATATTGATCTCATATTCTCCAATTTCTTTAATCGGATCTTTTAATTTAATCTGTTCTTTATCAACGCTTATCCCTTGTTCTTTGAGTTTTTCAACAATTTGAACATTTGTTATTGCGCCAAATAATTTTTCTTCTTCACTTACCTTAGCTGATATTTCTAATTCTAACCCATCTAATTGAGTTGCTAGTTCTTGAAATTTAACTAATTCTTCTTCAGATTTCTTAGACTCAATTTCTTTTAATTCTTCTAATTTAACTATTTGGTCTTTAGTAGCTAGAATAGCTAATTCATTAGGAATTAAAAAATTACGACCATAACCATCGGCTATTTCTTTGATTTCTCCTTTTTTGCCTAACTTTTCCACATCTTTTAATAAGATTACTTTCATATTTTTATATCTTAATATTTTATCTTGAAATTATTAAATTGATCAGTTTCCTTTTTCCAATCAATATTTATTTTTTCGACCTTAGCAAGGATAGGTCCATTATAACACCAATCTATAAATTTTTCCAATTTTTCTTTTTGGCCTTCAGCCACTATTTTAACCGTTCCGTCTGACTCATTCATCACATAACCAACTAATCCTAATTTTTTAGCTTGCCGACATGCTGAATCACGATACATAACCAATTGCACTCTTCCATATATCTTGAGAACTATTCGCTCATTCATTCTTTTAACAATTCTAATGCTTTATTTAATTGTGAATCATTCATTTCATTAATATCCTCTTCTGTTATTTCTACTTCTATATCAGGTGATATTCCTTCTTCAGCGATACAAACACCAGAGGGAGTTAACCATTTGGCTACTGTAATTTTAATACTTGAATCCCCTCTTAATTTTTCTAATTGTTGGACTGAACCTTTACCGAAGCTTTTTTGACCAACAATTTGAATATTCCTAATATCTCTTAATGCTCCGGCTAAGATTTCTGAAGCAGAAGCCGATCCTTGGTTGATTAAAACAACTGTTGGTATCTCTTCTAAAGATCCATATCCTTTACTTCTATGTTCAATTTGATCTCCATTTCCATAATCTTCAATAACAACTAATTCTCTTTTTGGTAAAAACCAACTTGCAATATCAATTGCAACTTCTAAATAGCCGCCTGGATTATTACGAAGATCTAAAACGATTCCATTAGGATTAGATTCTAAAACATCTTCAACTGTTTTTCTAAATTGCATAGCTGAATTTTCGGTAAAATGATAAAACTGAATATATGCAATACCATCCTCTTTTAATTCCCATGTAATGATAGGAATTTGAATAGTATCTCTAATAACTTCTATTTCTTTTGTTCCATCTAATCCATCTCTAGTAATTAATAAGACAACCTTAGTTCCTTTTTCTCCCCTAATTAAAGAGACTGCTTCATCTATAGTCAAATCACTCGTAATAGTATCGTCTACCTTGAGAATTTTATCTCCTGCTTTTAATCCGGCTTTTTGTGCAGGATTTCCTTCTAATGGAGTAATTATAGTTAAAATATCTTTACGAATACCAACTTCTGCGCCAATGCCTTCAAAGCTACCTTTAATGTCATCTATAAACTTTTTACTATCTTCTGGTTCCATAAAAACAGAATATGGATCATCTAAAGAAGAAAGAAGTCCTGATATTGCTCCATAAATCATCTTCTGATTATCTAAATCATTTCTATTAACATATTTTTTTTCAATTAATCTCCAAGCATCCCAAAATAAGCTAAAATCAGCTTTAATCTCTTGGTCTGACTCCTTATTACTTATGCTATTAATCTTTTCAATAGAAGGTTGATTATATTCTCCAATAAAAAAACCAAAACCAAAAACAAGCCCTAACACAATCATATAAACTGGAATATAAATATATTTTTTCATATTTTCTTTTTATTATCTTTTCTCCATTTCCAAAGATATTTTATAAAACTTTTTAAATGCAAACGTGTATATTTGTTAAATAGAATATCTAAAAGTGCTCCTAATTTTTTACTGGCTCTCCCATAATAATGAAATACTTGAGCAGATGGTAAATAAATTATTTCATAACCATTTTTCCAAAAACGACGACACCAATCAGTATCTTCAAGGTACATAAAAAATCTTTCATCCAATAATCCAATCTTATCAATGGCTTCTTTGCGAACAAACATTGCTGACCCCTGTACCCAATCAACTTTTGTATCAGAAGAAAAGCTTTCTTTATTCATCAAAAAATCATCTAATTTTTCTTTACTCCAACGTGTTTTTTTAAAAAAAGTTCTACGGGCTAAAATTGCTCCTATTGTAGGAAAACGAAAACAAGATTTTTGAATCTCATTACTAAAGGTTAATAATTGCGGTCCAATAATACCAACTTTATCATTTTTTTTCATAAAATCAAGCATTTCAGATATAGAATTCTTTAAAACAATAATATCATGATTGATAATAAAAAGATATTTTCCCTGAGATAATCCAATTCCCTTATTGACCAATTTAGAATAACCAACGTTTTTTGAAAAAGAAAAATATTTTACATCTGGAAATTTTTCTTCAATAAAATCTTTAGTCTCTCTTTCTGCTTCACTATCAATAACAATAATTTCATGTTCTATTTCATTAATAGTATTTTTAATTGATTCCAAACAAAGCCTTAGCAATGATGATCTTTTATAATGTGTAATAATAATAGAAATCATAATTAATTAAATATATTTTTACATGCCTCCTGAATTTTATCAAAATTATCTCCTACTGGTAAAAGCACGTACTCTTCATTAATAAATGTGTCATAAAGTAATCCTTCGGGACTTGTATCAAAAAAGATTTTCTTAATATAATCTTCATCTATATCTTTTGCTAAACTAATTAAACTATTCATATTGTCTAATCCCATGTCTGTTTTGACGCTTTTACCTAACACATCTAATAAATTAAAGATTTTGATTGGATTAGTTAATACGCCCAAAGACAAAGCCTTCTCTTTGATTGCCATTAAAACCTGGTTTTGACGTCTCATTCTATCAAAATCATTTGTTGAATAACGAGAACGAACATAATAAAGAGTAGTTTGACCATCTAATTCATTTGTTCCTGTGGCAACATGAAAAACCCATTTTTCTTCTCCTTCGATTTCTTTAATAAACCAATTATCATTTTCTTCCCATCCTTCGTTAGACCACTGAAAGCTTTCTTCAAATGGTTTTTTTAATTCTATAGTAATGCCACCTAATGCATCAACTCCTTCTTCAATACCCTTAAAATCAACGCTAACAGCGTAATCAATATATAAGTCAGTAACAATAGAAACGGTTTTTTTAGCGCAATCTAATCCGCCCTGAGCATAAGCAAAATTTATTTTTCTATTTTCTAATGTACACCAAATTTTAACATATAGGTCTCTTGGTAAAGAAATCAAGGCTATCTCATCTGT
>CAYTNU010000001.1:78835-82613 GCA_964439515.1 uncultured Candidatus Saccharibacteria bacterium
TTTTTTTATTGAATGTTGAATTTTCCATATCTTATTTAAACCATCTATTTATTTCTTTTGAATTTATTCTTTTTTTTCTCATAATTATCTTTCTTTTCTTTAATACTTTGGGTATCAATTTAAGTAAATCTTTAATCGCTTTATATGTATATCTTTCAAACAAAAGAACATATCCCCAAGAACTAATTTCTTTAATTAAGAAATTAGGAAAATATTTAATTAAAGAACCTGTTTGTTCATTTTTAATTTGCATTAAACGTTGATTCTTGAAAGCTAAATATTTACCAAATTTATTAATCTTCAATCTCTCTTTAATAATGTTTATATAACTCAAGGCAAAACTGTCTCCTGCTGTTCTATCGTGATAAGCGATTGATTTTGGTTGATAAAATGATTTCCATCCATATAATCGTAATCGCCAAGCCAAATCAACGTCTTCCTTATATGCAAAGAAGTCCTCATCAAAATACTCATTATTTATTTTAACATCTTCTAATGCTTTTCTTCTGTAAATTGGAGTTGCTCCATCAGGTCCAAAAATCTCTTCAATATTTTCAAATTGACCTTCGTCAATCTCTCCTTGTCCCTTGTTAACAATTCGTCTATTTTTTAAAATAAGCAATCCAACGGTATCAATAATATGAGTTATTTGATAATCGGAATAATCATTAGAGATTGACAGTCCTTTTTGCCAACGCAATAACTTGCCCTGAACAGATGCTGTCTTCTTATCTTTTTTAAATAATTTTATAGCTTTTAAAATAAAATCTTTATTTAAAACAACATCTTGATTAAGACAAAGAATAAAATCGCCTTTGCTTTTTTTTATCGTTTGATTATGCCCGATTGCAAATCCTACATTTTTAGGATTTAAAAAAAACTTTAAATTTTTATGCCTTTTTTTAATATCTTTAATATATTGAACTGTTTTATCTTCTGAATTATTATCTCTTATTAAAATCTCTAAATTAGAATAAGTCTGGTTAAAAACAGAATTCAAACAATCTTTAATATATTTCTCGCCATTCCAAGTAAGAAGACTAATTGAAACTAATGGATGATTTTGTACCATATAAAATACCTAAATTAATAAGAAAAAATAAAAAAACCTTATCATTGAGAAGAACAACATCAAATAAACTATATCCCATAATCCAAATCAAAGCAATAATAAAAAATCCAGCCCAAACCTGTAAAAACGACTTATTAGCTTTATTAAAAATCTGCCAAGCATCTTTTAAGATATACCAAAACATAGCTAATAGAATCAATAAACCAAATATACCTATTTCAGAAGCAAAATTTAAATAAAGACTATGAGCCGAAGAGCCCATTTTAGCAGTGTACAAGCCTTCATTTAAAATTAAAGGATAATTACCTATGCCAACACCAAAAAAGGGATGTATAATAATTGAATCAATCGTTCTTTGCCAAATTTCTAAACGACCCTTAACAGAAGTTTCCATAAAATCAAACATACTTCTGGTTCTTTCAAAAAACGAAATACCCATAGTAGCTTCATCTCCTAATTGAATATATTGAGGTAGAAAAAGAATAGCTGATGCAATTGGAAAAAGAATAATAAAAATAAGAAAACTACCTAAGATTAACTGTGTTTGTTTTTTATAATTTTTATATAATTTAAAAATAAAAAATAAGATTATTAACAAAGAACAAATTGCGCTAACCCATGCTCCTCTAGATCCAGAAAAAATAATACCTAAAAAACAAAAAATTAATAATAGATAAGATAAAATTACTTTTATTCTATTTTTTTGTTTACGTAAAAATATTAAAATCCAGAAAAAAGGCAAAGATAAAAGACAGAACATAGCAAAAGAATGAGAATCAGGAAAAATAGAGAACATTCTTAAGGTTGGCAATTGATATAGATAATAAGAAAACCAAGTATTACTATAGGACAAAAGGTTACTTAATGCTTGTCCATAGTAAACATTAATTACATGAAGATCCCAAAGATACCAAAACTGATGAAGGTTAATAAAAAATACAATTATCAACTGTAGAAAACCGGCTCCTAATGTTATCCCTATGGCAACTTTAACTGCATTATAAATTTTATTAAAAATATTCTTGTTTCTAAATGCTAAATTTCTAATAATAATATAAATCAAAGAAGCATTGATTAAAAATATTATTTTTTTTAATCCAATCCAAGCATTCTCTGCTACTAAAATGGATATAAAAGAAATTGCAATAAATATTAAACTTAAATATTCCATTCTATAATGTTCAAATTTTTCTTTTAATCTCCATTTTCCGAAACTATCCTTTATTAGATTAATTGAAATTCCATATCTAAAAAAAAGAACTAAAAATAAAACGATTGATAAGATTCTCCAATTAGCTAAAGTATCAAATCCTTCTTTAATAGGCAAAGCAACAAACAAAGGAATAGAAGCAATAAAAACCCAAAGAGAATCTTCTAAGGGACTAAAAATAAAATAAAAAATTAATAAACCAGTTAAAAACCAACTTAATTCTCTAGGTAAAATATTAAAAACCATTAATAAAATGGCTGTTATTTCTGTCAATAAAATAACTAAATTTTTCAATTGATTTATATTAAATTTCATTAAAAATTAAAGATTAAATTTAGTATCCTTTTAATTTTTCTGATTTTTCATGTTGACGCATTCTTTCTAATGCCTTAGCTTCAATTTGTCGAATACGTTCTCTGGTAACGCCAAATTCTTGACCAACCTCTTCTAATGTATGATTTACGCTATCTTTTAATCCAAAACGCATTTCTAGAATTTTTTGTTCACGAGGAGATAAATCAACTAAAATCTCTTTCAATCTTTTTTCAAGTAACTTTCTAGATGCAGATTGAAAAGGTGAAATAGTTTTTTTATCTTCAATAAATTCTCCCAATCTACTTTCTTCTTCATTGTCACCAACAGGAGCTTCTAAAGAAATTGTTTCTTGAGAGATTTTAATAATATGTCTAATTTTATCAATGCTTTCATCCATTTCTACTGCAATTTCTTCTGGTAACGGATCTCTTCCTAAGGCCAATAATAATTGTCGTTTAACTTGTGTGTATTTACTTATTGTTTCAACCATATGAACAGGAATTCTAATTGTTCTTGATTGATCTGCAAGCGCCCTAGTAATTGCTTGTCTAATCCACCAGGTCGCATAAGTAGAGAACTTATAGCCTCTATGATAATCAAATTTTTCTACAGCTTTAAAAAGACCAATATTCCCCTCTTGTATTAAATCAAGTAGATTAAGATTACGACTACGACCAACATACCTCTTGGCGATACTGACCACTAATCTTAAATTAGCTTGAGTTAATTTCTGTCTTGCTTCTTGATCATCCTGTTCGATTAATTTAGCTAATTTAACTTCTTCTTGAGCTGTTAGTAATGGAATTCTACCAATTTCTCTTAAATACATCTGAACATTATCAAATTTTTCTGAGCGAAGAGATTTTTTTTCTTTAATTATTTTTTTATTATTTTCAGAAAATGTTTCTAAAAATTCAATTGATTCAATTATTTTAATATTGTTTTCTTTTAATTCGTCGTAAATCCTTTCTAATCCAGCAATATCTTCTTCTATTTTAGGAATTAATTTAATCAACTCTGCCTCAGTAACGAATCCCCTTTCTCTACCACGATTAATTAACTCTTTAATTTTTTCTTCGTTAATCAAATTCTTTTTGCTTTTTCTTGATATGGGTTTAGTTTTTTTTCTTTTGTCTATTTTCTTTGGAATTACTTTTTTCTTAGTAATTACTTTCTTTTTT
>CAYTNU010000002.1:0-9776 GCA_964439515.1 uncultured Candidatus Saccharibacteria bacterium
TATGAAAAATAGTTTTATTACTTCAAATAAATCAATATGGTGTCCTGGATGCAGTAATTTTAATATTCAAGCTGCTTTAGTTTCTGCTTTTTCAGAATTAAAATTAGAACCTCATAGAATAGGGATGTTTTTTGATATTGGATGTACTGGAAATGGTTGTGTGTCATATAATACATATGGGTTTCATGGTCTACACGGCCGTGTTGTTCCATTGGCAACTGGTGCTAAATTAGCGAACGATAAATTAACTGCAATTTGTATGGCTGGAGATGGGGGAGCCTATGGAGAAGGATTAAATCATCTTGTTGAAGCTGCTCGTAATAATTTTGATATTACTTTAATAGTTTCAAATAACCGGCTTTACAGTTTGACTACTGGACAGGCCTCTCCAACAAGCGAAAAAGGAACCGAAACTAAATCAACTCCCTATGGAGTAAATAAGATAGGAATGAATCCTTTATCCATTGCTCTGTCTGCTGATGCTGGTTTTGTTGCTCGTGGATATGCTTATGAAATTAAACATTTATCTGAAATATTTAAACAGGCGATAAAACACAAAGGGTTTTCGTTAATTGATGTTATTCAGCCATGTATTACTTTAGATAAAAAAAATACCAAAGAATGGTATAGTAAAAAAATCTATAAATTAGATAAGAATTGGCCTAGTAAAGATAAAAATAAGGCTTTAATTAAAGTTCAGGAGTGGGGAGATAAGATACCTATTGGAATTTTCTTTAGAAGAAATATTTAGAAGCGTAGTTAAAAGCTACGCTTTTTTAGTGCTTTTTAAAAATAAATAGGCAATTAATCCTCCTAATAAAGCAGTAAGAAGCTGTGGCCAGCTCATCATTGTTGATACTTTTAATGCGAGTTCTTTTTTTAGGATTAAATTCATAACCATAGAACTGGAGCTGAATAAAAAAAGAAATTTTAAAATACTAGCTGAGATTATTCCCATCCAATAGTTCTTTCCTTTTAAATAATTAAAAGATATAACGAGAATAACATTTCCCATCATAATAAAAGGAATCATTGGAGCAAGCACTGGAGACAAAAGACCAGTTGATAAAGCAATTAAACTTGGAGTTAATCCAATTAAGATTCCTCCTTGGACCCCTAAGAGCATGGTTGAAATAAAAAGAGTCGCATTGACAATAGATCCAGTAATAATTTGTTGATGCAATAATGGAGCTGCTGAGGCAATACCAATTAGCGCAATAAATTGAACTAAAGTAGAAACCTTTACTTTTTTAATGGCTAAATCTTTTATTTGATTCATATTTTTTTATTTAAATTTTAGTTTCTCTTTTTTTAGGTGAATATTTAGTATGGCAAATAAGATGAATTTTTTCTTTTGAATTAAGAAAATTTTTATAAACTTTTTTTATTATAGGATTTTTATGCGCTAATCTAATTTCTTTTTCATTATCAATTTGATAAAGACTTTCTGCTCTTTGTTTTCTAATTTTACTATCTGTTGGCATTGGCTGTCCTCCTCCACCAATGCATCCTCCATCACAGGCCATTACTTCTATAGCATCATATAGTTTTGGATTTTTTTCTATTTCTTTTAAAATCTTTTTAGCATTTCCCATGCCATTAACTACTGCTATTTTAATTGATTTGCCATTAATTTCTATAGTTGCTTTTTTTATTCCTTCCATTCCTCTAACCTGCTTAAATTCTAATTTTGTTAATTCTGTTTTAGTTATCTTCTTATAGGCAGTTCTAAGAGCTGACTCCACAACTCCTCCACTGGCTCCATAAATCACCCCAGCTCCACTATGAGTGCCTAATGGATTGTCTATTTTTTGCGGTTCTATTTTCTTTAAATCAATTTTGTGTTTTATAAAAAGATGAGTAAGTTCTCTAGTCGTTAAAACATAATCTACGGGTTTAAGGTTATCAATTTCTAATTCTTTTCTTTCAATTTCATATTTTTTAGCTACACAAGGCATTATTGAAACAACTATTATATTCTTGGGATCAATGTTCTCCTTTTCGGCCCAATATGTTTTGATTAATCCGCCTAAAATAATTTGAGGAGACCTAGTAGTAGCTAAATTATGGATTAATTCTGGATGATAAAATTCTACAAATTTCACCCAGGATGGACAACAAGAAGTAATGCAAGGTGTAGTTCCTTCTTCTATCTTTTTTATTAATTCACCAGCTTCTTCCATGGTAGTAAAATCAGCTCCAGTAGAAGTATCAAAAACCTTATCAGCTCCTAATTTTTTAATGCCAGCTATTAATTTTTCTGTAACAATAGAGCCATAAGGCATGCCAAGTTCTTCTCCAATGCTTGTTCTTATTGAAGGGGCGAACTGAAAGACAACGATCTTGTTTTTATCTTGAATAGCTTTTTCTACTTCTCCAAAATCTTCAATAGCCATAAGCGCCCCAGTAGGACAATGAACAACACATTGCCCGCAATAAATACAATCTTTGTTTTCATCTTTAGATGGAACTACTTGAAAAAAATGATCTTTTTTTTCTATTTCTAAGAATCCTATACCTTGTTTTTCACAAACATCCACGCAATTACGACAATCAATACATTTAGAACTGTCAAAAACAACAGAAGGACCAAATTTATAAATTGGACATGTTGTTTTTCTATTGGAAAATCTATCAGTTCTAATATTATATTTTTTAGCTAATTCTAAAAGATGATAATTAAGTCCAGGAGTATAATTTTTATCTTCTTTGGGGTGTTGCGCAAAAACTAATTCTAGATTTATTTCTCTAGCTCTTTTAATCTTTGGCGAATCAGTAATAATTTCCATTTCTGGCTCTATCTTTGTAGAACAAGAAGCATGTAATCCTTTTCTGTCTTTTATTTCTACCATGCATAATCTACAATTTGATTTTATATCTAAATCTGAATGAAAACAGAGACCAGGAATATCAATTTTGTTTTCCATGGCAACTTCTAAAATTGTTTGTCCTTCAATACAATCAATCTTTTTATTATCAATAATAATTTGAATTTTTTTATTTTTATTCATTTAATAATTTTGTAATTACCCCGCGAATAGGCGATGCTACTCCCTTGCCTAAGGCGCAGAAACTGCTTTCTTCTAAAACAAAAAACAAATCATCTAATATTTTTTTATCAATTTTCTTTTTCTTTATCATCTCTGCTATTCTATAAGTCCCCTCGCGACAAGGAATACACTTATCACAATTCTCTTCAATAAGAAAATTAATCCATTTTTCCATTAAAGAAAAAAGATCTGTTTGTTTGCGGTTGAAAACGATAATTGATCCTGTTCCCTTAATCATTTGATCTAATTCATTTGGCAATAGAATTTCGCCTGCTATTCCTCCTCCTGATTGAACAAAAAAATCAAAATCAGGCCAATTTTTAGTTTCTTTTAAAATACGAGAAATTGAATAATCTTCTGGTAACTCATAAACTCCTTCATTCTCTGCATCTCCGTTAATTGAATAAAAACGCGTTTTATTATATTCATTCTTAGCAATTTTCGCTACACAATAGAAGGTTTCAACATTGTTTATTAAAGTAGGACAATGCCATAAGCCGGATTGGGAAGGGAAAGGAGGTCTTATCCTCGGTTCTATTCTTTTTCCTTCTATAACTTCGCAAATTGATGTTTCTTCGCCAGCTAAATATCCTCCTGTTTTTTTTAAAAGAGTTATTGGATGTTTTCCTATTAATTTCTCTAAATCCTTTTTAAATTTTCTATAATAATCTTTGGAAATGTAGAGATATGCAGAACTATTGTCTATCGTTTCAAGAGCTATTTTTATTCCAGATATAACTTCCTCTGGATAATTTTCTAAAATAAAGCCATCTTTAAAAACATCTGGTTCACCTTCAGAGGCATTGCAGATAATATATTTTTTCTCTGCTTTAATCTCTTTAACCATTTTCCATTTCAAGCCAGTAGGGAAATTAGCCCCACCTCTTCCTTTGAGATTGTTTTCTTCTAATTTTGTAATAATATTTTTGATATTCATATAAGTATTATTTTTGTGGACTTAGCGGGAATTGAACCCACGTTTCCGCAATGCGAATGCGGTGTATTGCCACTATACTATAAGCCCTTATCTATAGTATTTTATTAACTCTTTAACTCCTTTTTCTAATTTTATCCTAGGAGACCAATTAAGTAATTTTTTAGCTAAGGAATTATCAGCTAAAGTATCATGTGGTTCAATAACAGGCGCAATATATTCTATATTATCACTAAACATTTTAGCGATTTTATTAATACTATAATTCTTCCCAGCTCCTATATTGATTACTTCTCCATGGCCAACATTTTTGCTATTCATGGCTAAAATATTAGCTCTGGCTATATCATAAACATGGGTAAAGTCTCTTGTTTGATTTCCATCTCCAGTAATGGTTAATGGTTGTTTCTTTTTTAATTGTTTTATAAATTTTACCATAACTAATGGATATGCTCCTTTTTGACTAGCGCGAATTCCATAGGCATTAAAATATCTTAAAGAAACTGTTTCTAAATTATGAATAATGGAAAATAGCTTACAATATTCTTCACCAACATATTTTTGCAAGCCATAGGGACTTAGAGGATCCGGTTTAGAATTTTCTTTTACTGGTAGTTTCTTAGGATTGCCATAGATTGAAGATGAAGAAGAATAGACAACTCTTTTTACTCCTGCTTCTTGACTGGCAATCAGTACATTTAAAACGCCCTCAATATTATTTCTATTTGTTTTAATTGGATATTTAATAGAATATTGAACCCTTGGAAGAGCAGCTAGAAGGAATACTCCATCAATATCTTTAAAATATGGAGTTATTTTTTTTAGATTTCTTATATCAGCTTTAACGAATTTGGCTAGGGGATTGATGTTCTCTTTTGTTCCAGTTGATAAATTATCAAGCACTGTTACGTGATATACTGATTTAACTAATTGATCCGTTATGTGAGAACCAATAAAGCCAGCCCCACCAATTACTAAATATTTTTTTAATTTATTTTTTTTCATAATTTTATTTTACCCAGTATTTTTCCTTTATTTTTTCATCAACTTCTTCTTTCCTCTCTTCAACTATCTTCACTTTTTCTTTTAATTCTTTATCTGAAAGCTTGTTTAATATCTTTGCTCTTTGTGTTAATTTTTCTTTAGTATTAAGTTTTGGATCTTCTAATGTTTCAGCTAAAAGAGCTTCAATTAATAATCCTAATTTTGGACTTGGTTCAATTTTTAATATTTCTATTAAATTATTTCCATCAAGCTTAAGCATTCTAGCGGAAATTGGATCTTTAGAAACTTTTTCTATTATATATTGTAAATGGCGTAGCTTATATGGCATACCCTTTGGACATCCGCTTCCCAGTCTATCAGACACCCTTAGATTAATCAAATCAGGCATATTTTCTGGGCCAACTCTGCGTAATAATCGTCTAACGCCTGTTTCTGTTACTTCATCAACTCCATAAACGAACATATGATTGCGAACTAAAAGAGCAACTTTTTCAATTATTTTTTTAGAAAACTTAAGCCTATCAAGGATGTTAACTGTGAATTTAGAACCCAAGTGATCATGATTATAGAAAGTTGCGTTTGGTCCTTCTCCTTCTTTTACTTGAGGTTTGGCAATGTCATGCAATAAGGCGGCTAAACGAACTTCTAATTTGTAATTCTTTTTAGCAGCGAATTTTAAAGAAAGAATTGAATGTTCATAAACAGTATAAATGTGATGCAGATTTTGATCTACATTAATTCCCTTTTCTAATTCAGGAATAATATATTTAAGCAAATTAGTTTCTTTTAATAAGCTAATTGCTTGGCCTGGATTATCCGACATAATCATTTTAACTAATTCATCGCGAATTCTTTCTTTAGCAATAAATTGTATTAAACCAGCATCTTCTTGTATCGCTTTAAGTGTTTTTGGTTCAATTTTAAATCCAAGTATTATGGCTAATCTAATTGCTCTAATCATGCGCAGAGCATCTTCATTAAAACGTTCCTTTGCATTACCTACTGCTTTAATAATTTTATTATCTAAATCCTTTTGTCCATCAAACAAGTCAAGCAACTCCCCTTTTTTATTCAATGCTAAAGCATTAATTGTGAAGTCTCGCCTAGATAAATCTTCTTCCACGTTAAAGGTGAAACTTATTTTATCGGGATGTCTCTTGTCTGTATAGCTTTGTTCTGTTCTGTAAGTGGTAATTTCAATCTCTTTAAGATTTTCTTTTTTGCTTTTAGCTTTAACGGTGACTGTTCCAAATTTGTTCTCGTAAAAATTATCAGGAAAGATTTTTTGGATTTCTTCTGGTTTTGCCTTGGTCGTAATATCCCAATCATTCGGTTCTTGTTTGAGTAATAGATCACGCACACAACCACCTACTGCGTAAGCGTCAAATCCTTTTTTGTCCAGTTTATTTAAAATACTTTGTATTTCTTTGGGTAGTTTCATAATGTTATCATAATTCAAAAACGTCTTTTTAGCAATTGACTAAAAGCTTTTTTCAAGATAAGCTATTGTTGTTAAGCCCTTGTGGTGAAATGGATATCATGACGGTCTTCGGAACCGTTGTTGGGGGTTCGAGTCCCTCCAAGGGCACTGCTTGCCCCGTTAGCTTAATGGTAAAGCTGTTGGCTCTTAACCAATCGATAGGGGTTCAATTCCCTTACGGGGTACTATTTTTATAGGTGACTTGCCTTTTTTTTATTTTCTGATATAATAAAAAACATGTTAAAACCAACTAAAAAAACAAAAATAATTAAAGAGTATAAGGTTCATGATAAGGACACTGGCTCTTCAGAAGTTCAGATTGCTATTTTTACTAAGCAAATTGAAGAACTAACCAAACATTTAAAAAAGCATTCCAAAGATAATCATTCTCGCCTGGGTCTTTTAAAAATGGTTGCTAAAAGAAAGCGATTATTGGATTATCTTAAAGGCGAAGATGAAAAACGTTATAAAAAAATAATTAAAAAGTTAGGACTAAAACGTTAATGTCAATTATTAAATACAAAGAACAACGAGTGGCCGTATTTATGGATGTGCAGAATATGTATCATTCAGCTAAGAATATATATGGTTCACGAGTTAATTTCAAAGAAGTTTTAAACACAGCCGTTGCTGGACGTAAGTTAATTCGAGCAATTGCCTATGTAATTCAAACTGAAACTCCAGAAGAAAAGACTTTTTTTGATGCATTAATTAAAGCTGGATTAGAAATCCAATCAAAAGATTTACAGGTCTTTGTTGGTGGAATGAAAAAAGGTGATTGGGATGTTGGTATTGCTGTTGATGCTATTAAATCAGCTGATAAAGTTGATGCAATTGTTTTAGTTACAGGCGACGGAGATTTTATTCCTTTAGTGGAATATCTTAAGATAAATAAAGGAATTCAAACAGAAGTAATCGCCTTTGCTAAGAGCACTTCAGCTAAATTAATTGAAGTATCAGACGATTTCACTGATTTAAGTAAAGATGAAAAAAGATATTTAATTAAAAAATAAAATAAACAAAGCGTTTTATTCTTACTCATGATATCAGAATATTTCGTTTAGGTTTTTGTTTAAAATAATTTCAAATAGAAACCTGTACGAAAACTGAAACTTGTATTAATAATAGGCGCTATATATATATGAAGCCTAAACAATTTAAAACCGATTGGGCAGGTCGGGAGCTAAAAGTAGAAATTGGACAACTAGCTGGACAGGCTAATGGTTCAGTTCTGTTAAGATATGGCGAAACTACTGTTTTAGCCACTGTTGTAATTGACAAGGATCCAAGTAGTGCTGATTACATGCCCCTTTCTGTCAATTATGAAGAAAGATTTTATTCAGCTGGTAAAATTAAAGGCAGTCGTTTTGTTAAACGTGAAGGTCGTCCTTCAGATGATTCAGTTTTAACTGGACGAATGATTGATCGCGTAATTAGACCTGGGTTTAATCAAAAAATTAGGAATAGCATTCAACTTGTTGTAACAGTTCTTTCTTTTGACAAAGAAAACGATCCTGATATTCCTTCTTTAATCGCTGCTTCCTTGGTTTTAGGTGTTTCAGATATCCCTTGGAATGGATTGATTGGAGGAGCAAGAATAGGCCGTTCTTCCGTTGGTGAATCAGGGCCTGATCAAGAATGGATTCTAAATCCAAATTATCAAGCCAGAGAAAAAAGTGATTTTAATTTAATAGTAGCTGGTAAAAACGATAGAATTAACATGCTAGAAGGCGGAGCCTCTCAAGTTCCAGAAGAAATTATGTTGTCAGCCATGGAATTTGCTAATCAACATATTAAAAAAATAATTGAATTTCAAGAAAGCATTGTTCAAGAGATTGGTAAGGAAAAGATGGATTTAGATATTAAAGAATTTGATCCAGAATTAGTTAAACAAGTAAAAGATTATTTATCTGATAAATTAGAAACAGCAATTTATCAACCAGATAAAGTAGAACGTAGTAAGGATATATCTCTTTTAGAGCTTGAAACAATCAAAGCATTGGATGATGAAAAGAATGATAATGAAGCTGAAATTAGAGACATCTTTAATGAAGAAGTCGATAAAATGGTTCATGAGAATGTTATTAAAAATGATAAAAGGCCTGATGGTCGAAAATTAGACGAAGTTAGACCAATAAATACTCAAGTAGCCTTATTAGAAAGAACTCATGGTTCAGCCTTATTTAACAGAGGAACTACCCAAGCTCTTTCTGTGGTAACATTGGGTGGCCCAAGTGAAGGACAAATAATCGATGGTCTTAGAGATGATGTTACTAAGAATTTTATGCATCATTATAACTTCCCTCCTTACTCTGTTGGTGAGACGGGTCGTATTGGAGGTCCTGGAAGAAGAGAAATTGGACATGGTGCCTTAGCAGAAAAAGCTCTTTTCCCATTAATTCCAGATAAAAAAGATTTTCCATATACCATCCGTTTGGTCTCAGAAATACTTTCATCTAATGGCTCTTCATCAATGGCTTCAATTAGTGGTTCTAGTTTAGCATTGATGGATGCAGGTGTTCCTATTAAAGCGCATATTAGCGGTATAGCTATGGGGTTAATAATAGGGCAAGGCGATGACTATAAGGTGCTAACAGATATTCAAGGACCAGAAGATCATCATGGAGACATGGATTTAAAAGTTGCTGGAACTAAATATGGAGTTACAGCTTGTCAAATGGATGTTAAAATAGAAGGAGTTAGTTTAGACATTTTAAAAAATGCTTTTAAAGCAGCAAAAGATGCTCGTTTAGGGATTATTGAGAATATGGAGAATACGATTAAAGAGCCTCGCAAAGAACTCTCTCCTTTAGCTCCTAGGATATTGACTATTCAAATTAATAAAGATAAAATTAGAAATGTAATCGGTCCTGGTGGTAAAATAATCAATGAGATTATTGACAAGACAGGAGTCAAGATGGACATTGATGACGATGGAGTAGTAAACATTACTGCATTTGATGAAAGTGCTGGCAAAGAAGCTCTTGAATGGGTTAAGAATTTGACTAGAGAAGTTAAAATTGGAGAAATTTTTAATGGTAAGGTAGTTAAGATTGCTGACTTTGGAGCATTCGTCGAAATTTTACCTAATCAAGAAGGATTGGTTCATATTTCAGAATTAGCTGATTATCATGTTGAAAAAGTAGAAGATATTGTTAAAATGGGTCAAGTAATTGTTGTTAAGGTTAAAAAAATTGATGAATCAGGTAAAATTGGATTAACGTTAAAAGACGCTGGTGATAATTAAAAATAATTAAGAAGGAGTAATTGTGAATATAAATAAACCAACACAATCAAACATTGATGA
>CAYTNU010000002.1:9876-58250 GCA_964439515.1 uncultured Candidatus Saccharibacteria bacterium
ATTATACTTTGTTTTTATATAAACAAGATGAAGGTAGTCGCCTGGGAATCGTTATAGAAATGGGAGAAAGTGAAACTTTAGTTCAAGACTTAAACGATTGGGAGAATACAATAATAGATGATTTAAATCAGTTATTATTAACAGAGGATATTTTAAATGCTCATAGCGAAGAGTTTGGAGATAAAATATATAATGAAACATATATTCGTTATATGAATTTTCCAACACCTGCCCTAACTCTTGATTATGGAATTGTATCTGGAAATTTAATTATTGCTACTTCTAGAGAATCCATGTTCATGGTAATAGATAAACTATTAACTATTAATAATGAAGATGTTGATGGAACAGAAGACTAATTATGACTCAAATTATTATTAAAAAAAATGATATTTCTGATCATCAAGTTTCTGAAGAATCTAAATTAGATTTGCGCAATAACCAATCAAATAAAGAACAGAAACATTCTTCAAAAAAGTGGCTTTATACAAGCTTATTTTTATTTCTAATCATTGTTTGTTTAGGAGTAAATTATTGGTTTTTAATATTACAAGAGAATCCTTTTAATGATTTAATCCCTGAGAATGCTGTCGCTTATAGCATTATTAATCAAATAGAACTTTATCCACAAATATCACCTTTTAATCAAGTTCTACAAGAAAAAAACTTGCTTAGCCAGGATATAATTAGTAAAATCAATAATTGTTTTAATCAAGCTGGATTAGATTTTTTTAAAGATATACAATCTTTATTTAAAAATCAGTTTGCTTTTGTTCTTTTACCAACTAATTCTGAAATTAGTTTACCATTTTTAGTCATTTTAGAGAGAAATAAAGACTTGGCTAAAACAAGCCAAATTTTGAATAGTATTGAATTAGAATTTAATAAAGAATTTAATTTATATACCGAAGATTATCGTCAGATTAAAATAGCAGAGATTAGCCCTTTATCTAATTCAAATAATAACTATTTTTACACACAAATAGAAAAGTATTTTATTATCAGCAATTCACAAGAATCATTAGAAAAAATAGTTGATTCTATCATTAATTTTTAAATAGAATAACCTGTGGAAAACTTTTGGAAAACATGGGTTGACATGTGTATCAAAAAATAATAAAATAATAGTGTTCTCAACGAAGTCTGTTCTAGAGAACAAAATTTGCTGGCTAAGTAAAAAAAGTTAAGATTAGTTCTTTAAAAGTAAAAGCTTCGGAGGGAAGCATACAGCTGGCAGAAATAAGTTGTTTTTTTGAGAAGAATATGATTATTATTGCACAGGAGGACTATAAATTATTATATAAAAAAAATGCGATAAGATCTGTTTTTACAGAAAAACAAAGGAGGGTTATAACCTAAAAGTAACATACAAAGGGTTTCATAATCCTTCTCTATATATAATGAGGGTAATCAAAAAACGGTTGCCCTCTTTAGTCTTTTATGATAGTATTTATACATGGACAAGAAACTTAAAGAACAATTGAAAAAGAAATTAGAAGAAGAAAAAAAGAAACTAACTAAAGAGATTAGTTCTTTTGCCAAGAAAGATCCCAAAAGAAAGGGGAATTGGTTAACTAGTTTTCCTTTTTTAGGCAATGATCGTTCTCATGTAGATGAAAGCGCAGAAAGAATTGAAGCCTATGAAAGTTTATTGCCAATTGAACACACCTTAGAATTACGTCTTAAGAATATAGACGATGCTTTAGAAAAAATTAAAAGCGATAATTATGGTAAATGTGAAAAATGTAATAAAAATATTGAATTGAAACGTCTTGAAATAGTTCCTGAAGCAAAGACATGTTTACAATGTGGTAAAGAAATCTCGAATCAATAATAAATTATTTTGTGGATTAATAAAAAACTGCCATTTGGCAGTTTTTTAATGTTAATTGTCATTCTGAGGTAGTAGCCGAAGAATCTAACTAAATAGATCCTTCATCTACTGATTCAGGATGACAGAGAGATTTTAATATATATATCCTCTGATACGCCAGTCATTATTCCTAAGCGTTCTTACACTTTTACGAGCATATCCAGTATAATTCATTTCTGAGATTGTTACCCAAACACCATTTACTGCCTCAACATAAGCAACATGACCATACATTCGTCCCATCCAGCCACCTTCATTCATAACCATAATAGATCCAACTCTTGGAACTGATCCTGTTTGACGCCCATAAGCTCTAGCATTCACTAACCATGATTTAGCATGCCCAGACCAAGGAACCACTACTTTTTGAGCAACATACCAAGTACATTGACCATAGGGGAATACTCTGCTTTTTCCAGTTCCTACTCCAGTGACATAACTTTTTGTAACAATTCTACTAGGCGTTGCAATAAATGGCATTTGACCATCTGGAATAATTAATTTTTGATTAATTTGAATAGCTCCATCGGCTGGCAAATCATTAAAGGCAATAATTTTTTCTGTGTTTGCCTTATATTTTGTGGCAATTGCACCAATGGTGTCATTATTTTTAACTTTATAGACTAGTCCATTAATAGGAAGGATAGTTAATTCATCTCCTGGACGAATAAGACTAGTTTCTTTAAGGTTATTACTCCATAATAATGTGTTTAAACTAATACCAAATTTAGCAGAAATACTTGATGTATTATCTCCTTGTTGAACAACATAAGTAGATATCTTTTCTCTTGGCTCTTGGCTGATAGTGGTGATTGGATTGGATTGGCTCAAAAGAGCATTCTCTTGCCATGTTATTAAGTTAATCTCTTTTAAATATGAATCTTCTTGAATTTCAGAATCTGTTTGATCGGTTAGAATGGCTAAACTATTTGTCATTAAATATGTTCCATTATTTTCAAATATTTCTGTTTGTTCAACAATCTCTTGTTTGCTTTTATTAAAATAAATAGAAAGAAGCTTTTCAGTTGCTTTTGCTGGGCCAATTAAGGCGAAAATCATAATAAATAAAACAACTGCCGCTAGGAGCAGTTTTTTATTAAAGCGTTTAATTCTGGCTTCTAAATGTTCTTTTATACCCATAGGTATAACTTTATAATATCAAGATCAACGATGACTGTCAAGCATAATCTTTCCACAATTATATCTTACTGATTGCTTTGGTTAATCGTGATTTTTTTCTGCTTCCTGTGTTTTTTTTAATCACGCCTCTTTTAATCGCTTTATCAATCGCCTTATATGTTTTTGGTAGAATTTCAAGAGCTTCTTCTTTTTTGGCGCTTTTAATTAATTTTTTACTTTGTTTGACTAGCTCTTTCATCGTTTTTATGCGACGTGAATTAAATAACCGTTTTTTGTGGTTTTGACGAAGAGCTTTTTTTGCTGATTTAGTTATAGGCATAAGTTTAGTATTATCTAAATTTGATAAGTTGTCAAATAATTTACCCTGAGTTATCATATAAAGTATGATTGCTTTACTTAAAGGTAAAATTGAATTAAAAGAAAATAGGTTTGTAATTGTTGATGTTAAAGGAGTGGGGTATAAGGTATATTGTCCTGCGCCTATTTTAGAAAAACTAATTCTTAAACAAGAAGTTAAATTATTTATTCATCTTTATCATAGAGAAAATATTTTAGACCTATATGGATTTTTAAATATTGATGAATTAGAATTTTTTGAGCTTTTGATTTCTATTAGTGGGATTGGGCCTAAGGCAGCATTATCTGTTTTATCAATTGCTTCAATAAAAAATCTTAAAGCATCAATTGCCAGTGGACGCGTTGATCTATTAACTAAGGTTTCTGGTATTGGCAAGAAAACAGCTGAAAGAGTTATCTTAGAATTAAGAAGCAAGATTTTGGTTTCTGGTTCAGAAGTTAAAAAATTAGTTTCTGATGATGAGGTTGTTGATGCTTTGGTTGGATTAGGATATACCAAATATCAAGTTCATGATGCTTTGAAACAAGTTCCGGAAAGAATAAAAGATATAGAGAGTAGAATTAAAGAGGTTTTGAAGATTCTGGGGAAATGATTTTAGTTTATGTTTTATAGGTTCACATTTAAATTTCATGCTTCAGAAAACAATTTTTTTTAAATCGCTTAGCCCTTTTCAGCAAGCTGAAAAGCACGCCCACACCTACGATTCAAAAAAATTATTTTCTTCGCATTATTTATGAATACAAAGAAAGAACAATGGAATCAGTTCATTAAAGAAAACAAAGGTTCTTTTCCACAGTCTTGGCAATGGGGCCAACTACAAGAATCAATGGATAGAAAAATTTGGCGGATTGAGACAGAAGGATTAAAAGGATTAATTATTAAACATAATTTGCCATTAAAGAAGAATTATCTATATTGTCCCTATGGGCCAGTTGGAAAAGGAGATTTTAAAGAATTTTTAGAAGAGATTAATAAAATAGCTAAGCAAGAAAAAAGTATATTTTTTAAGATAGAACCGAATTTTACAAATTACAAATTACAAATTACAAATTACAAATTTATTAAATCTGCTAAAGAAATTCAGCCAAGCAGGTCTATCGTTTTAGACATTAACCAATCAGAAGAAGACTTGCTTAAGCAAATGCATCAAAAGACAAGGTATAATATTAAATTAGCTCAAAAAAAAGGAATAGAAATTAGACAATCAAACAATCCAGAAGCATTAAATGCTTTTGTTGGCCTATTGGGACAAACGGCTAAGCGAGATGATTTTTATCTTCATCCTAAAGAATATTATCAAAAAGTTTTAGATATTTTAGGAAAAGAAACAGTTAAATTATTTTTAGCTGAATATCAAAACAAGACAGTGGCAGCTATCCTTGTGTATTTTTTTGGGGAAACAGCTGTTTATGCTCATGGCGCTTCTGATCATGATCATCGTAGATTAATGGCTCCTTATTTACTTCAATGGCACGCAATATTAGAAGCAAAAAAGAAAGGATTAAAATATTATGATTTTTGGGGAATTGATGAAGATAAGTGGCCTGGAGTAACTCGTTTTAAAAAAGGATTCAATGGCCAAGAAGTAAATTATTCAGGTGCTTTTAACTTGATTTATAGGTCAACTTGGCATACTCTTTATAATCTAGCTAGAAAAATTTTATGATTATATTAGAAAGCTTATTGAAATTAGGTAAGCGGATTATTCCTCAGCCAATATTTAATTTTTTTCAGCCAATATATCATCTTCTATTGATTATGCTGGCTGTTTTTTGGTATCGTTTTCCTTCTCGTAAGATGAAAATAATTGGGGTGACTGGTACTAACGGCAAATCAACAGCAATTTATTTGATCAGTCAAATTTTAGAGCAAGGCGGTTATAATGTGGCTGCTTTTTCTTCAATTGAATTTAAAATTAAAGATAAGATTTGGAAAAATGATTTAAAAATGACTATGCCTGGTAGATTTAAACTTCAGAAGCTTTTGCGTCAAGCGTATAAAGCAGGTTGTGAATATGTTGTTTTAGAAGTAACTTCAGAAGGTATTAAACAACATCGTCATCGTTTTATTGGTTTTGACATTGCTGTTTTAACTAATTTAACTGAAGAACACTTAGAAAGTCATGGAGGGTTTGAAAAGTATAAGCAAGCTAAATCAAAACTTTTTCAAATGTTAAAACTTAAAGGTAGTGCAATTGTTAATTTAGACGATCTTAATGCTGAATATTTTTTACAGTTTCCAGCTAAAGAAAAATGGGGTTATGGGATAGATTTTGAATCATCAACAGAAGTTAATCAAACCGTTAAAGCAAGCGATTATCAATTAAGCAAAAAAGGCATTAGCTTTAGAGTTGATGGTCAAGATTTTGATGTGAATTTATTGGGTAAATTTAATTTACATAATATTTTAGCAGCTATAAGTGTTGGGCTGATTGAAGGAATTAGTTTAGATAAAATTAAATTAGCATTAGAAAAAGTTAATAGTATTTCAGGACGATTAGAAATAGTTATTAAAAATCCTTTTATGGTTATAGTTGATTATGCTCATACTCCTGATGCTTTAGAAAAAGTTTATCAAATGATTAGAGAATTATTTTCTAGCTCGCCTGATGGTGGAACAAGAAGGATAATTGGTGTATTAGGGGCTGCTGGTGGGGGACGAGATAAATGGAAGCGTGTTGAATTTGGTAAAATTGCTGAAAAATATTTAGATAAGATTATCATCGCCAACGAAGATCCATACAATGAAGATCCTCAGGCAATTATAGATGATATTGCTAAAGGTTTAAAAAATAGATTAGCTGAAAAATTCATTGATAGAAGAGAAGCAATTCATAGAGCATTAGAATCAGCTCAAGATGGAGATATTGTAATTATTACTGGTAAAGGATGTGAATCATGGCTTTGCGTAGATAAAGGTAAAAAAATTGCTTGGGATGATAGAAAAATAGTTAAGGAGGAAATGAAAAAAATTTCTAATTAATTATGATATTACTAGAGAAAATATTTTTTTATCTTTTAGTTTTTTGTTTGCCTTTTCAAACAAGGAAGATAATTTATCAATTTGGGGAAGATTTCAATGAATGGACTAGTATTTATCTTTACTTGACTGATGTTTTGCTTATTTTAGTCTTTTTGTTTTGGATTTGGAGGATAAGAAAAAACAGATTTTTAAAAGATTTTAAAATATTTCAATTAAAAAACTATAGTTTTTGGCTATTGGTTTTTTTTATAATTGGTTTTATTTCTTTGATCCAAGCTAGGAGCTTGTCTCTTGGTTTTTATTCTTGGTTAAAATTATTAGAATTTATAGGATTATTCTTTTATCTAAAATGTAATTATAGGGAAATTTTTAATTTTAAAAGATTAGCTCAAGTTTTTGTTGCTAGCGGTTTAATCCAATCTATAATAGCTATTTTACAATTCTTTACTCAGAAGAGCTTAGGGTTAAGATTTTTAACTGAAAGTCCATTAGGTGTGAACATAGATGGAGTAGCTAAATTTACTGTCGATGGATCAACCTTTATTCGGGCTTATGGAAGCTTGCCTCATCCTAATGTTTTGGCTTTTTTTCTTTTAATTAGTATTTTCTTTCTTTATTTTCTTTGGTTAGAAAAGAAACATTCTCTTAATATTAATTTATTATTAATTGCTATTTATTCATTATTAATTACTGCTTTATTTTTAACTTTTTCTAGAATTATTATTGTTCTTTTTGTTTTATCAAGTTTATTTTATTTTATATTTGAGTTTTGTAAGTCAAGAAAAAAAGAAAATAAAGAATTGTCTAAGAAAATTATTTTGCTTTTTTTATTATTTATTGTTTCCTGTTTATCGTTTGTTGTTTTTGCTTTTCCTGAACTTTTCTCTAGGTTCTCAGTATCTTCAGCAGAACAATCAGTTACTTTGAGGGTTCTTTATAATGAAACTGCTTATTCTGTTATCCAAGAATATCCCTTAATTGGTATTGGGCTTGGTAATTTTGTATGGGAGATAAGAGAAATGTTACCATTGTTGTCAAATTGGATTCATCAACCAGTTCATAATGTTTATCTTTTAATATCTAGTGAAGTCGGCTTATTAGGATTAATTGTTTTTTTAATATTTCTTTATCAATTACTAAAGAGATTTAAAAAACAAAATTCTGTTTTATTTATTATCGTCATCTGTATTATATTTGTTAGTTTATTTGATCACTTTTTCTGGACTCTACAGCAAGGTCAGCTAATGTTTTGGTTAATTCTGGGGTTAATGACGCATTTGACCGTTAGGGAGATGGGAGTATAATAAGGATAGTTTTTCTTGTATAATATTATGAAATTTATTGCGGATTTGCATATTCATTCTAAATATTCTAGAGCTACTTCACGGGACATGGACATAGACCATTTGAATAAATGGGCTAAGATTAAAGGCGTTAAAGTTTTAGGTACTGGCGATTTTACTCATCATCTTTGGATTAAAGAACTTAAGTCAAAACTTGAACCCGCAGAGCCGGGTCTTTTTAAATTGAAAAAGAGAATTAGTGCTTCCTCTAAAAAAAATGATTGGCTTCCGCAAAATGGCAACAACCAAGAAGATAAAGATATTCGTTTTTTATTAAGCAGTGAAATTAGTTGTATTTATTCTAAAGATAATAGAGTTAGAAAAATTCATATTATTATTTTAGCGCCAAATTTTAAAATCGTTGAGAAAATCAATGCTCGTCTAGGCTTGATTGGTAATATTAAATCTGACGGTAGGCCTATTCTTGATTTAGATGTTAAAGAATTGCTCAAAATTGTTTTAACTATTTCTGATGATTGTATGATTATACCTGCTCATCTTTGGACGCCATGGTTTGGTTTGTTTGGAGCTAACTCTGGTTTTGACTCTATTGAAGAATGTTTTGAAGAATATTCTAGATATATTTATGCAGGAGAAACGGGACTAAGTTCAGATCCAGGAATGAATTGGCGACTCTCTTCTTTAGATAAAATTTCTTTGATAAGTAATTCAGATGCACATAGTCCAAGTAAGATAGGCAGAGAGGCTAATGTTTTTGACACAGATTTAAGTTATATTGGGATCGTTGATGCAATTAAAAGTAAAAATCCTAAAAAGTTTTTAGAAACAATTGAATCTTTTCCTGAAGAAGACAAATATCATTATGATGGACATCGTAAATGTGAAATAGTTTTAAATCCTAAAAAATCTAAGAAAATAAAGAGCATTTGTCCTAAATGTAAAAAACCATTAACAGTTGGTATTCTTCATAGGATTGATGATTTAGCAGACAGAAAAGATGGATTTAAACCTGATAATTTTATTCCATTTAGACATATGATTCCATTAGATGAAATTATTGCTGACGCGAAAGGAGTGGGAGTAAAGACAAAAAAAGTTGAAAAGGAGTATAAGAATTTAATTGAGCGTTTTAATACAGAATTTGAAATACTTTTATCTACTTCTATAGAGCAAATTGAACGAATCAGTTCTCCTAAAATTGCTGAGGGGATTAATAGGGTTCGTCAGGGCAAGGTTAATATTATGCCCGGCTATGATGGTGAATATGGCAAGATAGAAATTTTTAAAAAGAAAGAACGTGGAAAGTTTTCTAAACAAGCTAATTTGTTTTAAAAAATAGATTTTAGAAAATGAAATTTATTATATTATTTTTAATTAAAATTTATCAGAAAACTATTTCGCCTGACCATGGCTATATTCCTATCTTAAAGTTATTAGGACAATGTAGACATTATCCAACTTGTTCTCAATATACTTATGATGCCGTTGAAAGACATGGAGTAGTTAAAGGAGTTTGGATGGGAATTAAAAGAGTTTCTACTTGTCATCCTTGGGGATCTTGACTTGTTCTAAAAAATATGTTATTTAAAATATAAAGATAAGAAGTTCATTAATAATGAAAAAGGAGGTTAATTATGAGAAAAAAGTTAATATTGATAGTTGACGACGAAGAAAGCAATCGGGACATATTAATGAATTTGATCAAATTTCATTTAGAGACCCATATTATTTTAGAGGATCAAATGCCTGAAATTATAGAGGCAACAAATGGGTTGGAGGCATGACATTTACTTTCTAAAGAGAAGATAAAACCTTTTCTTATTTTCACTGATTTCCAAATGCCTAAAATGAATGGGCTGGAACTCATAGATAGAATAGATGCTGAACTGAACCTCAAGGCAAAGATTGTAGTTTGTAGTGGACTCCATTCAATAGGGGCTGAGGTTAAAAAAAGAGGGAGGAATTTTCTCTCAAAACCTTTTCAAAAAAATGATCTTTTTGAGATTATTGAAAAAGGAATTCTCATGTCCTGTTTGGAATAAGAAACAGGAATAAGGGCAATCTAGTAATAGGTCACCCTTTTTTTATTCTTCTAATATTGATATGATAAAAAGATGAAGATAAAGATAAATAAAGTAATTAAAATTTTAATTTTTTCTGATGTCGCCTTAGTTGGTGGGTTCGGTTTTATTACTCCTATCTTCGCTATTTTTTTAACAGAGAGGATTAGAGGAGGTAATGTAGAAATTGCTGGTTATGTTGCTGCTATTTATTGGATTGTTATGTCTTTAATGGTTATTCCTTTTGGAAAATATCTGGATAAAAATCATGGAGAAAAAGATGATTTTTGGTTTATTGTTATTGGTAACATCTTAGCTTCCTTAGCTGTAATTGGATTTATTTTTTCTTTTTTACCTTGGCATATATATATTTTTCAAGTTTTTTATGCCTTTGGTATGAGTATGAACATAGCTGCTTACTCAGCTATATTTACTAGACATATTAGTAAGGGGAGAGAAGCATTCAGTTGGAGTATTAGGGCTTGTTTGATTGGTTTTTCTGCCGGAATTACAGGTGCTATTGGAGGAATAATCGCTAATCGTTTTGGTTTTACTATGCTTTTAATTTGTGTATTGTTTTTTGTTTTGATTAGTTCTTTAGTACCATTTTTTATTTATAAAAGTATTTTTTCGAAGAATAAAAAAGATTTAAGGATACCAAAAATTAAAGAAATCAAATAAAAGAATGAAGAATTTGGAAATAGCTAAAATTTTTTATCTTATGGCTGAATTTATTGAAATGGATAAGGCCTCTTTTATTTCTATTGCCTATAACAGAGCTAGTCGGATTTTAGAATCTTTGGAAAATGATATTGAAGAAATATATAAAGAAGGTGGGGTAGAAGAATTAAAAAAGATTTCAGGCGTAGGCAAAGGTATAGCTGAAAAAATTGAAGAATATATCAAAACAGGGAAAATTAAACGTTATCAGGAATTGAAAAAGAAATGTCCAGTTGATTTGGAAAAATTAATTTCTATTGAAGGGTTGGGCGCTAAAAAGATTAAAGCTTTTTATAAGGAGCTTAATATTAGAAATTTAAAAGATTTAGAAAAGGCTGCTAAAGCTGGAAAGATAGGTGAATTAGATAATTTTGGCAAAAAAAGTGAACAAAATATTTTACAGGCAATTAAATTTGTTAAAGCTGGAGATAATAAGTTTTTACTTGGCAAAGCTATTCCGATAGTTAAAGAGATAATAAACAATCTTAAAAAACTGCCTGAAGTAAGTAATATTAGTTCTGCTGGTTCAGTTAGGCGTATGAAAGAAGTGATTGGCGATGTCGATATTTTAGTTGTTTCTTCTAAACCTAAAAAGGTAATAGATTTTTTTGTGAAGATGCCTAGAGTAGTTAAGATTTGGGCTCAAGGGTCAACTAAATCATCGGTTAGATTAAGGAATGGCCTTGATTGTGATTTAAGAATAGTTAAGAAAGAAAGTTTTGGTTCTGCTTTACAGTATTTTACTGGAAGCAAAGAGCATAATATTTCAACTCGTCTTATAGCTAAGAAAAAAGGATTAAAATTAAATGAATATGGAGTTTATAAAAACGACAAGAGAATTGCTGGTAAAAATGAAAAAGAAGTCTATCAAGCAATAGGATTAAAATACATTGAACCAGAATTAAGATCTAATACAGGAGAGATTGAAGCAAGTTTGAATGATAAATTGCCTAAATTAATTAGATATAATGATATTAAGGGAGATACTCATTGTCATAGTAATTGGAGTGATGGTTCTGATTCAATTGAACAAATTGTTAAAGCTGCTAAAAAGATAGGATATGAATATATAGCCATTACAGATCATGCTGGCTTTCTAAAAATTGCTAATGCATTAGATGAAAAGCGTCTTTTAAAACAAATATTTGAAATAGATAGAATTAACAAGAAGCTTTCTGGAATTAAAATTATTAAAGGAGCTGAAGTTGATATTAAAGTTGATGGAAGCATGGCAATCAAGGATGAAGTTCTAGCTAAATTAGATTTTGTTTATGGGGCAATCCATTCTAGTTTTAAAATGAATAAAAATGATATGACGAATAGATTGATTAGGGCGATTGAAAATCCTAATATTGATGCAATTGCTCATCCAACTGGTCGTATAATTCAAAAAAGAGAAGAATACAAGATAGATTTTGATAAAATTTTTAAAGTAGCAAAAAAAACTAAAACAGCCCTAGAAATTAATGCTCATTATAATCGTTTAGATTTAAAAGATTCTTATATCCGTCAAGCTAAAGAAAATGGTGTCAAAATTGTAATTGGAACCGATGCTCATTCTCTTGATAACTTATCTATGATGAAATTTGGTGTTGCTCAAGCACGTCGTGGCTGGGCTGAAAAAAAAGACATTCTTAATACACGTTCTTATAAAGAATTTATTCAGTACTTTAAATAATTATGTCTTTAAAGGTTAAAAATTGGGTTTTAGTTTTTATTTGGGCTAGTTTTATCTTTTTTCTTTCTCATCAACCCTTTCTTAAATCTGGTCTTCCTAGTCAATGGGATTTTATTTTACGAAAAATAGCTCATATTAGCGAATATGCTATTCTAACATGGCTTTTAATAAGAGCCTTAAAAGAATATGGATTAACTAATAGGAAAATTTTGATTTTAGCTATTAGTCTATCTTTTTTGTATGCTTTTTCCGATGAATATCATCAAACTTTTATTTTTGGACGTCAAGGAGCATTTAGAGATGTTTTTATAGATAGTGTGGGGATTTTAATTACTAGCCAACTAGCTAGAAATAAGAAAATACCATAGAATAAGGATAGTCAAATGAGTAATCATTTAATAATTAAAATATCTAAAATTTTTCAAGCATTTACTTATTGGCCTATTTATTTAACGTTAAGATTTTTTGTTCGTTTTGAAATTTATGGACAAGAAAATTTAAAAGGACTTGAAAATGGACCAATTATTTTTGCTTCAAATCATTCTAATTATTTAGACAGTCCAATTAATGCGGCAATAATGCCTCGTTATAAAGGGGAGTTTTATCCAAAAAGATTTTTTCCTATTAGATTTTTAGCTCATTCTAAATTTTTTAAATTTAGATATTTATTAGTTGCTTTATACGTTTGGATAAATGCTTCTATAAAGATACAAGCAAATACTGGAAAAGATTTGTCCATAACGCTTAGAGAAGCGATTGATGCTTTAAAAAATAATAATCATATTTGGATTTATCCAGAAGGTAGAATATCACAGAATGTTCGATTTAAAGAAGGCAAGCGTGGTATTGCTTATTTACATCAACAAACTGGCGCGCTAATTGTTCCAGTATTTATCAGGGGAACATTTGGAATCTTGTCTTTTAAAACTTTATTGCGTAGAAAAAAAGTAATAGCCATGATTGGAGCTCCCATTTATTCTTTAGAGAATTTTTCATTAGAACAGGCAACAGAAAAAATTATGTTATCAATTGTAGAATTATCTAAAAAACATTAATAATATGAGTAAACATTTAATATCTAAAATTGGAGTAGGAGCGTTGATTATTGATAAAGAAAATAATTCTATTTTATTGAGCAAAAAGAATTATGGACCAATAAAAGACAAATGGACTTTTCCTGAAGGATATGTTGATAAATATGAATCTTTAATTGAAGCAATAAAGAGAGAAATGAAAGAAGAATTAAATGGAGATATAGAAGTAAATGATTTGGTCGCTGTTCGTTATAGGAGATCAAAAAAGAATCCAACGGTTTATTTTGTTTTTAATTGTTTATTATTAAATAAAGAAGAATTAAAAATAAACGATAAAGAGGAAATAAATGATTTTAAGTTTTTTAATATTGAACAAGCTGAAGAAAGTCCAGAAATTTATTCTTTGGTTAAGATAATTTTAAATAAATATAAAAATAATTCAAACTCTAATTTTAAAAAAGCTGATTTTTTTCCTTCGGAGATGAAAGTAAGTAAAAACGATTATTTCTTATATTTATAATAATATGGAATCTTTCTTAAAAGAAACTAAATATTGTGATTTTAATAATTTAAAAATTAAAGAATTAGCTTTTGATATAACTAAAAATATAAACGATGATAAAAACAAAGCAATCGCTTTATTCTATTATGTAAGAGATAGCATATTATATAGAGTTGGAAATTGGAACAAAAAAGCATCGGAAACATTATTAGAGGGGAAGGGAGTATGTACTAGTAAATCAAATCTTTTAATCGCCTTATTGAGATCGTTGGGGATACCAGCTGGATATGGCGTAATGCGTGTAAAGGGAAAAGAGTATTTTGGAAACATAGTCCCATTATTTTTTAGAGACAAGATAGGGAAAGAATCTATTCATATTTATGTTTATGTGTATCTAAATAACAGATGGATAAAATGTGATCCATCTGATGATAAAAGATTTTCAGAAAATACTAGCTATTTTAATCCACAAAGCAAATTAGTAGATTGGAATGGCGAAAATGATGCAATCTTAAATTTAAATCCAAATCATATTTTAGAAGATAGCAATGTCTTAGATAATATAGATGATATTATTTGTAAAGAGCCTAAAAATGCAAAAGGGATTATTTTGAATTTAGGAAATCTTTATATAGATTTTTTAAGATGGAATGATAAAAGAATTAATAATTTAGATGAGCTGGATTTTTTGTTTAAAAAGTGGTTAAAGAAAAATCATATATTATATTATTATTTTTACATTATAGGAGTTTGGTTTAGAGATAAAAGAAGTAATAAATTATGTTAGATATTTATACATGGTCTGTTCTTATAGTGGCTGTATTTTTTACTGTTTTTGGATCTTTTTCTTATCTTAGGAATAGGAAAGAATTGATGAACAAGCTTTTTGCGTTGCTCTCTTTGGCATTTGCAATGTGGAGTTATACTTGGTTCGCTTTGCTTCTTACTAGAGAAAATGAGCAAATCGCTTTCTTATGGGCAAGATTATTAAATATTGGAGCAATATTTATTCCTATATTTTATTTTCACTGGGTTTTATCTCTTTTAGATTTACATAAAAAGAAAAAGATTTTAGTAATATCTGGTTATCTTGTTACATTATTATTTTTTGTTCTTAGTTTTTCTGATAAATATGTAACGGGTGTTCATTCTATACTTTCTTTTCCTTTTTGGCCTACTGCAGGGCCTTTGTATAAATGGTTTTTAATATTTGGATACTTATGTATGGTTGGTTATTCTTTATATTTACTATTTAAAGCATTTAATAAAAGCGAAGGAGAAAAAAAATATCAAATTGGATATGTTATTATTGGTTCTTTGATGGGATTCGGTGGAGGAGCAATGAATTTTCCTTTGATGTATAACATAGATATAATTCCTCCATTTGGTGTTTTTGCTATTATCGCTTGTCCATTAATTCTTAGTTATGCAGTAATTAAATATCATTTAATGAACACAAAAGTTGCTACGGTTGAAATTCTTAGCGCTTTAATATCTGCCGTTTTGCTTGTTGATGCTCTATTGTCTTCGGGTACAGAATTTTATTTAAAATTCGGTCTTTTTATTGGAGTTGTTATATTCAGTATAATTTTAATCCATAGTGTTTTAAAAGAAACTAGGTCTAGAGAGAAAATTATTAAATTAGCAAAGAGTTTGAAAAAGGCTAATATTGAATTACAAAAATTAGACAAAGCAAAATCAGAATTCATTTCTATTGCTTCTCACCAATTAAGAACTCCAGTATCAGTAATAAAAGGGATTACCTCTATGATGATTGAAGGAGATTTAGAAAAATTTCCTATAGAAAAAAAGAATAGGTTTATTGAGGGGCTGTGGAATAAAAGTTGTAAATTAGAAAATATTATTAATGACATTCTTAATGCTACAGAAATGACGAATTTTAAATATAGAGTTAAAAAAGAAAAAGCTGAATTAATTGATTTAGAAGAATTGATTAAAAAAACAATTAGTGATTTTCAATCAATTATAAAGAAAAAAGGTGTGGATGTTATTTTAAAAAAATCTATAAAATCTTTACCGAGGATAAATGGACAAAAACAATATCTTCAAGAAGCATTTAGTAATTTAATAGATAATGCTATTAAATATACTTCCTCTAAAGGAAAGATTGTTATATCCATTACAAAAAAAGAAAATAATGTTATCATATCTATAGAGGATAATGGCATTGGAATTCCTAAAGAAGAAATTCCTGGATTGTTTATAAAGTTCATAAGAGGTAGTAATGCGAGGGAAATGTACACAGATGGTTCTGGACTAGGACTTTTTATAGTTAGAGAAGTTATTGAAGGACATTATGGTAAAGTATGGATGGAAAGCGAACTTAATAAGGGAACAACTTTTTTTATCAGTCTGCCAATTCATTCTTCTAAAAAAATTAATGTTAAAAATCATATTATAAATGACTAATAATATAAAAATATTACTCGTTGAAGACGATCCTGATCAAATTCTTATTTATCAAAGTAAATTTGAATTAGAAGGTTTCTTTTTGATAGTGGCTGATAATTATAAAGATGCGATAAAATTTGCTTTATATGATAAACCAGATTTGATTATGTTGGATTTACTTTTAGGAAATGAAAACGGTCTTGATGTTTTAGATGAACTTAAAAAAAATTCTAAGACCAGTAAAATTCCAGTAGTTGTTTTTACTAATTTTGATACAGAAGAAACTAAAGATAAGGCATTCAAATTAGGAGCAATTGATTATATTGTAAAGGCTCAAGTTACTCCAAGTGAAATTGTTAAAAAAGTAAGAATGATAATAGAGAAATTTAAATAACATGTTTCATTTTCCACAAAAAACATCTTTTGGATTAGATCTAAGTGATCTTTCTTTTAAAATTGTACAATTTAAAAAAAAGAAAGATGGTTTATATGTCCGTGGATGTATGCAGTGGGTTGACAATACACTGTTTTCTTGTTAGAATTTAAGCAGAACATTAAAATTCAAAAGAACAGAAACATAAAAATAATCATCTATGGTTAAGGGAGGTGTGTTGAAATGATATTAATTTTGACGAATAAAATGGATGCTCATACGGATATAGTCATTGAAAAATTACACAAACGCGGGCTGGATTTTTTCAGGTGGAATATAGAGGATTTTTTGACTGAACATGGTTTTGAAATAGAAATTGAAAACGGTTGTGTAAAAAATCTAATGTTATCGGCAGAAGACAGAAATATAGATTTAGTAAAAGATGTTTCTGTGGTATGGTATAGAAGACCCGGAAAATTAGTTATTTCAGAAGCAGTTAAAGATGAAGGGTATATAGAATTCGGGTTAAGAGAAGCAAAATTTCTGTTAAATAATGTTTGGAGATTGTTAGAAGATAAAACTTGGATAAATAATCCTTTTGAAAACAGTCAGATTGACAACAAACTTTATCAACTTAGTTTGGCTGCGAAATTAGGATTGGAAACTCCTCATAGTTTTGTGACTAACAAGAAAAAAGAGGCCTATAATTTTATAGAGAAATATGGTGATGTGGTTGTGAAAGCAATATCGGTAGGACATGTCAATCAAGAAAGAGGATTTAAAAACATATATACTCATAAAATTGAGGCAGATGACTTGAGTAAATTGGATTCCGTTGAGTTAGCGCCGACACTATTTCAACTAAATGTCCCAAAACAAATTGAGTTAAGAATTACGGTTATAGAAGATAGTGTTTTTTCATGTGCTATTGAATCTCAAAAATCAGAAAAAAGCAAACAAGACTGGAGGAGATATGACTTTGAAAATGTTCCTCATTATCCCTATGAAGTGCCAGAAGAAATTGAGCAAAAATTGATTGAATTTCTTCGCGTTTCGGGTTTAAAATATGGAGCATTTGATATGGTGCTAACACCTGATGATAGATATGTTTTTCTTGAATTAAATCCCAATGGGCAGTGGTATTGGATAGAACATTTAACAGGTTTAAAGATTACAGATAAGTTGATTGATTTATTCGCAAAATACTTATAAAAAGGAGGTGAGGCAAATGAATCAAATTCCTTTTGCGGCGCAGTTTGCGGAAGACGTTCCAGAAATAAACATGAGTGGTATATATGATCCTAAACTACAAATGTTTTTACCGGAAAGTAAATCTTTTGAAGCGGGGCATACTACGACAGAAACGGCAACTGGTGGTTGGAATGATACCGATAGTGATGTCGATTAGCTTGTTCTTTCGCATAACTGTAAATATTAGCCGCAATAAAAAAATTGCGGCTAATTTTTTAATAAATAAAATGAAAAACAATAATCGTGTTAAAATTAATAATCTTTTAAATGAGCGTCGATATGGCGATGCTTTGTTGCTGTTGGAAAAAGGCATCAAAGGGGAAAAGGATAACGATGAGTTATGTAGAAAATATGTTTTGTTAGGATGGCTTTATGATCAATGGGCTTTGAACGTTGAAAAACGAATAACCAAGAAATATCAAAAATTGGCGGAGAAATATTTTAATTTGGCTCTTGGATATAAAAAAACAAAATATGACGCTACGAGAGGATTGGCTACGGTTCTAATGCATCAGGAAAAATATGATTTGGCAATGATTTATTACAAAAAAGCCCATAGATTAAAGAAATCTTTTGATACTTACAATGATTTGGGAAATATTTATCAAAAGATAAATAAACGCAAAACGGCAATTACTAATTACGAAAAGGCCTTTTGTTTGAGAAAGAACAAAGAGGAAGCGACTATCCCTTGTTTTAATATGATTGTGATTAGCAAGAAAGCGGGAGACAACGCGACGGAAAAGAAGTATACGGACATTTTAAAAAAACTTGCCAAAAAGTTTGGTTTGGCGAAAATGATGTTTGAAAGATTAGATAAAGTGAAATAACATAAAGGACATAAAGGGGTCAGGATCCTTTTTATTAGGGATTTTTTAAGCACTTGGCTTAATAAGAAAAAAATGATAAAATTTAAATAACATGTTTCATTTTCCACAAAAAACATCTTTTGGATTAGATCTAAGTGATCTTTCTTTTAAAATTGTACAATTTAAAAAAAAGAAAGATGGTTTATGTCTGTCTAGTTTTATTAAACAAGATATTCCTAAAGGATTAGTTGAAGAAGGAGAGATAAAAAAAGAAAAAGAATTAATTGATATTTTAAAAAAAACTTTGATTAAAATGAAGGTAGGGAAGAGAGTGGTTTGTAATCTGCCAGAAGAAAAAGTTTTTATTCGAATTATTCAATTGCCGAAAATGAAAGAAAGCGAATTAGAAAAAGCAATTAATTGGGAGGCTGAAGCCAATATTCCATTAGTTATTGATGAAGCATATTTAGGATGGCAAGTTATTGATCCAATTTTTGAACATATTGATCATCTTGATATTTTGATCGCAGCTGCTCCTCGAACATTAGTAGATAATTATTTAAGTTTTTTAAGGAAAAGCGGACTTGAACCAATAGCATTAGAACCAGAATCAGCTTCTATAATTAGAAGTATAATGACTAAAGATGATTTAACGCCAAGTATTATTGTTGACCTAGGGGCAGTGGGATCAAATTTTGTTATATTTTCTGCTTTAGCAATACGCTTTACTTCTCATATAAAGATTTCTGGTCAACTTTTTAATAAAGCAATAATGAAAGAATTAAAAGTAAGTGAAAAAGAAGCTGATAAATTAAAAATTAATGTTGGATTAGATAAGAAAAAAGAAAAAGGAATGGTTTATAATGCATTAGAACCAATTATTGATGATTTAGCTAAGCAGATTAATGATTATATTGTCTTTTATCATGAACACGCTACTCATGTTCATGGTCCAGATGGAGCGATAGGACAGATAATTCTTTGTGGAGGTGATTCTTTATTATTAAATCTACCTGAATTATTAAGTGAAAAATTAAAGTTACCAGTTAAAATGGGCAATTCTTTAATTAATGTTTCATCAAAAGGTATATCTCTTCCTAAGAAAGAATCTTTTACATACGCCACTGCAATAGGACTAGCCTTAAAAGAATTCTTATAATAATGTTTAAACTTAATCTTTTACCACCAAAAGATAAAAAAAGATTAGAATTAATTGATTTTAGCTATCTATTAGTTTATTTTGGTTTTCGATTAGTAATTGTTTTTATTATTTTTATTTTAATTTTAATTACTACTTATTTCTCTCTTTTTATTCTTGTTAATTCACAGGAAGGATTGATAGGGGTTAGACAAAGCAATGAAAATGCTCAATTACAAATGGAAATTGAAAAGAAAATAGAAGAAACGAATAAAGATGCTAGACAATTATATGTTAAACAGAGTGAGATAATTGTTTGGACTCCTATTTTGGAAAAACTAAGTAAAATTACTCCTGATGGAATTTATTTAACTAGTTTTTCTTATCTCTCAATTGACGATAAAGTTAATATAGTTGGATGGGCTGAAAATAGAGATAAGCTGTTATCTTTTAAAGATTCTTTAGAAGAAATCCCTTATTTTAAAGATGTATATGCGCCTTTAAGTAATTTAATTAAACAAACTGATATTAATTTTAATTTTACTCTTAAATCAATAGAATGAATTTTATTCAAAAAAAACTTATTGGTTCTATTATAATTGTTGTAATTGTCTTAGCTCTTATTATCTGGTTGGCTGTTTTACCATTAGTAGGAAAAATTAAATATTTATCTCAAGAGTATTTATCTAATCAAGGAATTCTAGCTCAAATAGATCAAAAGGAATTTTTATTTAAAGATTTAGAAAAAGATTATCAAGAAATAGAAGATGAATTATTAATCATTAAAGGAGTTTTTCTTGAAAAAGAAAAAATAGTTAGTTTTATTCCTGATTTAGAATCTATTGCTAAATTTACTGGAAACATTTTTGAAATTACAACCGTTATGTCTTCTTCTGATGAAGAAGAAAATAGAGAAAAATTCCTTAGTCTAAATATTTCTCTTCGTGGTGATTTTAAAAATTTACTTCTTTTTCTATCTAATTTAGAAGATAGTCCCTATCCTCCTTATCGTTTATTGGAAATAGATAAATTATCAATTAATAGATTAGATGACGAAGAGGATTATAGATTAGAAACTAATTTAAGAATTAAAGTTTATACAAAATGAAAATAAAGATTAATTTATCATTAGAAAGAATATCTAGTTTTTTAAAAAAATATCATTTTTTTATTTTGGGTATAATTTTTATTTTATTACTCTGTTTTAATGCCTTTATATATTATCAATATGTTTATGTAGCAACGAATATGAACGTAGATCCAGTTGATGAGAGAATTGTTGTTGATGAAGATGTACTTAAAAAAGTTATTGAAAGTATAGATGAAAGAAAAGATAATTTAATAAGAGTTAAGACAGAAAGCTATTCTACTCCTTTTGATGATTGACTTTTAGTGATTTTTAAGTATAATTTTTATATGCGCCTGTAGCTCAGTGGATAGAGCAACGGGTTTCTAACCCGTAGGCCGGGGGTTCGAGTCCCTCCAGGCGTACTCGTATGGTGCCTATAGCTCAATGGTTAGAGCTCTAGTTTGTGGAACTAGCGACGAGGGTTCGACTCCCTCTAGGCACCCAATCAATATATATTTATATGCAAGAAATTATATTAAAATTTATTAGTAATTTAACTCCATGGATTTTATCTCATGGTGTTAGAATTTTAATTATTCTTATTATTGCTTCCCTTATATATAAATTCGGTGGAGCTTTAATTGATAAAATCATTAGAAAAGCAGTTGTTGCCAAAGGGTTTCTTACTCCAGAAGCAGAAAGAAAAAGAGAAGATACTTTAATTGTTGTTTTTGAAGGAACGTTAAAGGTGATCGTTTGGATATCGGTTATCTTAATGATTATTTCTGAGTTTGGTGTTAACATTGGACCTCTTTTAGCTGGTGCTGGAGTAATTGGATTAGCAGTTGGTTTTGGTGCACAATATATTATTAGAGATTTTTTTACTGGCCTCTTTATTATTCTAGAGAACCAGTATAGAGTTGGTGACGTAGTTTGTATTGATACTATCTGTGGTACAGTAGAAGATATTAATTTAAGAATGACTGTTCTTAGAGACATTGATGGAGCAGTTCATCATATTCCAAATGGAGAAATTAAAATAGCAACGAATAAGACAAAAGGATTTGCTAGAATTAATTTAGTAATTGGTGTAGCATATGATACTGATATAGATAAAGTTAAAAATGTAATTAATAAAGTTGGTCAGGAGATAGCTAATGATCCTAAATGGAAAGATAAAATTTTTAAAGCTCCAGAATTTATTAGAATTGATAACCTTGCTGATTCGTCAGTAGATATTAAAATATCAGGTGAAGTTAAGCCATTAGAACAATGGGATGTTTTAGGTGAGTTGCGCTATAGAATTAAAAATGCTTTTGATAAAAATGAAATTGAAATTCCTTTCCCACAAAGAGTGGTTAGACAAGTAAAAGAAAAATAAGATTTTTACAAGATTGACATTAGATTGTTAATCTGCTATTTTTTAAATCATGCCTACGATTCAACAATTAGTTAGAAAGCCAAGAAAGATTGTAAAGAAAAAGCCTAAGACGCCAGCTCTTAGGCGGACTTTTAATTTAAAGAAAAATAGACCTGGTCAATCACGTTCTCCATTTAAAAGAGGAGTTTGTATAAAGGTATATACTGTAACGCCTAAAAAACCTAATTCAGCTTTACGTAAAGTAACTAGAGTTCGTTTAACTAATGGTATGGAAGTGATTGCATACATTCCTGGTGAAGGACATAATTTACAAGAACATTCAGTCGTTTTAATTAGAGGCGGTCGTGTTAAGGACTTACCAGGAGTACGTTATCATGTTATTAGAGGAATTTTAGATACTCAAGGAGTAGAAGGTCGTAAACAAAAAAGAAGTCGTTATGGAACTAAAAGACCAAAAGATGGAAGCGTTAAATCTGAAGGAGGAGAAAGCGAAGCTCCTGCTGAAGCTCCAGCTGAAGAAAAAGCTGACGAATAAATATTATGAGAAAAAAAAGAAACATTAAAAGAGATATCGCACCAGATAATAAGTATGATAATACTTTAGTAGCAAAGTTTATTAACCATCTAATGAGAGATGGTAAAAAATCAGTAGCTCAAAAGATTTTTTATAGTGCTTTTGATTCTATTGAAAAGAATAATAAAGGAAAAGATGTTTTAGAAGTTTTTGATTTAGCCATTAAGAATGCTTCTCCTTTTGTAGAGGTTCGTTCTAGAAGAATTGGTGGAGCTCGTTATCAGGTTCCGCGCGAAGTAAGAGGAGAACGAAAAATTGCTTTATCTATGAACTGGATTATTCAAGCAGCTAGATCTCAAAAAGGTAAACCAATGTATGAAAGATTGGCTAAGGAACTTTTAGATGCTTCTAAAAATGAAGGAGTAGCTGTTAGAAAGAAAGAAGATACTCATAAGATCGCTGATGCTAATAAGGCTTTTGCGCATTTTGGTTGGTAGATTTATGTCTAGAAAATATTCATTAGAAAAAACAAGAAACATTGGTATCATTGCTCATATTGATGCCGGAAAAACCACCATTACGGAGGGTGTTTTATATTTAACTGGCATGACCCATAAAATTGGAATAGTTCATGAAGGCGATACCCAAATGGACTGGATGGAGCAAGAGAGAGAAAGAGGGATTACAATTACATCAGCTGCAACTACTTGTTTTTGGAAAGCAAAACATTATAAATCAGATTTAGATGATGAATATAGGATTAATATTATTGACACTCCTGGTCATATTGATTTTACAGCAGAGGTTCAACGTAGTTTGCGTGTTCTTGATGGAGCTATTGTAGTTCTTGATGGAAAAATGGGAGTAGAGCCACAATCAGAAACAGTTTGGCGTCAAGCAAATGAATTTAATGTACCTAGGGTATGTTTTGTTAATAAAATAAATCAAATAGGAGGAGATTTTTATAAAAGCTTAGAATCAATTAGAGAAAGATTAAGTGTTAATTCTTTTCCAGTTCAATTACCAATTGGTTTTGAGAAAGATATTAATGGCGTAGTTGATTTAGTCAAAATGAAAGCATATGTTTATAAGGATTTTCATGATAAAAAATTAATTGAAGAAGAAATTCCAGATGATTTAAAAGAAAAGGCAGATAAATATAGAAATGAATTAATAGAAAAGGCAGTAGAAATTGATGATTCTTTGACAGAAAAATATTTAAATGGAGAAGATATCAGTGAACAAGAATTAGTTGATGCAATTAGAAAAAGCATTTTTAAAGGTGATTTCTTTCCTGTTTTTACTGGCGATGGACGTGGTGTAATAGTAGAAACTTTGTTAGATGCAATAATTAATTATTTGCCTTCACCGATTGATCTACCTTCGGTTGTTGGGATTGATCCTAAAACAGAAGAGGAAATTTCTAGAGAAACAAAAGATAATGCTCCTTTCTCTGCTTTAGCTTTTAAAATTGCAACTGATCCCTATGTTGGTCAGCTTTGTTATTTTAGAACATATTCTGGAACATTAGAAAGTGGATCATATATTTTAAATGTTTCTACTGGAAAAAAAGAAAGGATTGGCCGTATTGTTAGAATGCATGCTAATAAGAGAGAAGAGGTTAAAGAAATTTATGCTGGAGATATAGCAGCTATCGTAGGACTTAAAGGAACTACGACTGGTGATACATTGTCTGACGTAGATCATCCTATCATTCTAGAAAAAATTGAATTCCCAGAGCCAGTTATTTCTATTGCTGTTGAACCAAAAACAAAAGCTGACCAAGAAAAAATGGGATTAGCTTTAAAGAAATTATCCGAAGAAGATCCAACCTTTCAAGTCAAAGGAGATCCAGAGACAGGACAAACAATTATTTCTGGTATGGGAGAATTGCATTTAGAAGTTCTTGTTGATAGAATGTCAAGAGAATTTAGTGTTGGAGCTAATATTGGTAAACCGCAAGTAGCTTATAGAGAAACAATTAAAAAGGGAACTAAAGCAGAAGGAAAATATATTCGTCAGACTGGTGGTCATGGACAATATGGTCATGTATGGATAGAGATTGAACCACAAGAACGTAGTAAAGGATTTGAATTTTATAATAAAATTAAAGGTGGAATTATTCCTCAAGAATATATTCCAGCCGTAGAAAAAGGAATTAAAGAGGCAATGGATAAAGGAGTAATTGCTGGATATCCTTTAGTTGATGTTAAAGCAACTCTTTATGATGGTTCTTTCCATGATGTTGATTCCTCTGAATCAGCGTTTAAAATTGCTGGTTCGATTGCATTACAAGAAGCAGTTAAACATGCGGATCCAATTTTATTAGAACCAATTATGAAATTGCAAGTAGTTGTACCAGAAAAGTTTATGGGTGATGTGATTGGTGATCTTAATTCTAAGAGAGGCAGAATAGAAAAAATGGAAGATAGGGGAATTGGAGTTAATCTAGTAAAAATGATTGATGCACAAATTCCTTTAGCTAGTATGTTCGGTTATGCAACTCAATTACGTTCTATTAGTCAAGGCAGAGGAACTTCAACAATGGAATTTAGTCATTATTCAGAAGTTCCTAAAAACGTAGCAGAAGAAATTATTGGGAAAAAAGAAAAATAAGGTTAAATTTATATGTGGGAAAAAATAAAAAAAATATTATCAAAAGGAGATGGTAAATGCATCTTAGTAGAAGATAATCAACCAACTTATGTTATTATTAAGTGGGAAGATTATGAAAATATGATAGATAATTATTCTGTAAAGACAGAAGAAGTTAACCGTAATATTGATAACTGGAAAGCAGAAAATGATGCTAAGGATAAATCCGAAGATAAGGTTGCAAGAGAAGATAAAGCAGAGGTTAAGATAGAAGATTTACCATTTTAATTAGTATCTCTTTTATATACTTGACAACTCGGGTCTTTTTTGCTAATTTTATAATATAAGTATAAATAAACTAAATTTAATAGAGACAAAGAATCTTGGATAATGGCCAATCAATATTTTTTATTGTTCATTATTTATAATCTATTGTCTATATGCCATTATGGCCGAAAAATTTGAAAGAAATAAACCCCATCTTAATATAGGTACTATTGGTCATGTTGATCATGGCAAAACCACTCTTACTGCTGCTATTCTTAAATGTTTGTCAGCAGCTGGTTTTACTTCACAAGATAAAGGGGTTGATCAAATCGATAACGCTCCAGAAGAAAAGGCGCGTGGTTTGACTATTGCTGTCTCTCATGTTGAGTATGAGACAGAGAAGCGACACTATGCTCACATTGATTGTCCTGGACATGCTGACTATATTAAAAACATGATTACTGGTGCAGCTCAAATGGATGGAGGAATATTAGTTGTATCAGCAGCCGATGGTCCAATGCCTCAAACACGTGAACATATTCTTTTAGCTCGTCAAGTTGGTTTGCCTGCTTTAGTCGTTTTCTTGAACAAGACAGATCAAGTTGATGATCCAGAAATGATTGATTTAGTTGAACAGGAAATAAGAGAACTTTTAACTAAATATGAATACGACGGAGAGAAGACTCCTATTATAAGAGGATCAGCTCTTCAAGCATTGGAATGTGGTTGTGGAAAAGAAGAATGTGATAAATGTGGTCCTATTCTTCAATTAATGAAATCAATTGATGAGAACATTCCTGAACCAAAAAGAGCAGTTGATGAACCATTCTTAATGCCTGTTGAAGATGTATTCTCTATTGAAGGAAGAGGTACAGTAGCTACTGGTAGAATTCAACGTGGACAAATTAAAATTAATGAAGAAGTTGAAATTGTTGGTATTAAAGATACTCAGAAAACAGTTGTTACCGGGATTGAAATGTTTAACAAGTCTCTTGATGAAGGACAAGCCGGTGATAATGCTGGTATTCTTTTAAGAGGACTTAAGAGAGAAGATGTTGAAAGAGGTCAAGTATTGGTTAAGCCAGGAAGCGTTAGTCCACATACCGAATTTGAAGGAGAAGTATATATCTTAAGCAAAGAAGAAGGTGGTCGTCATACTCCTTTCTTTAGTGGATATAAACCTCAATTTTATATTAGAACTACTGATGTAACTGGTGATGTTATTTTGCCCGAAGGGACAGAAATGGTTATGCCTGGCGATACTGTTAATTTAAAGATTAAATTAGTTGTTCCAGTTGCTTTAGAGAATAAACAAAGATTTGCTATTAGAGAAGGCGGTAAAACAGTAGGCGCTGGTGTAGTTACAAAGATTGTTAAATAAATATATAAATAATGGCACCTAAAAAACAAGAAGAGATAAAACAAAGAATTCGTATTAGAATTCAAGCTTATGATCATAAGCTAATTGATCAATCAGCTAAACAGATCGTTGACACTATTGAACGTTGTGGAGTGGACATTCGTGGCCCCATACCTTTACCAACAAATATTCATAAATACACAATTAATCGGGCCACTTTTGTTCATAAAAAATCACGTGATCAGTATGAAATGAGAATTCATAAGAGATTGATTGATATTCTTAGCCCTAGTTCTAAGGTTATTGATGCATTAATGGAATTAACCTTACCGGCTGGCGTTGATATTGAAATAAAGATGATTTAATATATATTGGATTTAGTCATTATGGCCGGGGCTATCCCCGGTTTTTAATTAGAGATTTAATTTTACATGAAATTTATTTTAGGTAAGAAAATAAGAATGAGTCAGATTTTTGATGAAAGTGATAAAGTTATTCCAGTAACCTTAATTGATGCTGGGCCATGTTATGTAACACAAGTAAAAACTGAAGAAAAAGATGGTTATTCATCTGTTCAAATTGGTTTTGAAGAGAAAAAAGACAAACATACCAATAAAGCTCAACAAGGTCATTTTAAAAAATCAGGCATTGGAAATAATTTACGTTATTTAAAAGAATTTAAAGCTGAAGGATTAAAAATCGGAGATAAAATTGATGTTAGTATTTTTAATCCTGGTGAAATAGTTAGAGTAAGCGGTATTTCTAAGGGCAAGGGGTTTCAAGGAGTAGTCAAAAGACATGGGTTCTCTGGTGCAAAAGCTACTCATGGAACAAAGCATAACGAAAGAGCACCTGGTTCTATTGGTTCAGCTTGGCCACAAAGAGTTTTCAAAGGCAAAAGAATGGCTGGCCGAATGGGAAGTGATAGAATAACCGTTGAAGGATTAGAAATAGTTGGAATTGATAAAGAAGAAAATCTTTTAGTTATTAGAGGAGCATTGCCAGGTAGAAAAGGAACTTTATTAGAGATAATAACTACTAAAGAAATTGAAAAAGCTAAAGAAGAAGAAAAAGAGAAAACAGAAAAGGAAGATAAATAATTATGAAGGCATCATTATACAATCAAGAAGGAGAAGAAATTAAAAAGGTTGATTTGCCTTCTGAAATTTTTGATATAGAATTAAATTCTGATTTGGTTCATCAAGTAGTTGTTGCTCAGATGAGTAATTCTAGAAAAGTTATTGCTCATACTAAAGATAGAAGTGAAAAAAGAGGTGGAGGTCGTAAACCTTGGCGTCAAAAAGGAACAGGACGAGCTCGTCATGGTTCAATTCGTTCACCGATTTGGCGTGGTGGTGGAGTTACTTTTGGACCAACTAAAGATAGAAACTTTAGTAAGAAAATAAATAAGAAAATGAAACAGGGAGCTCTTTTAATGACTTTATCATCTAAAATTAAAGAAGATGAGTTTGTTTTATTAGATAAAATTGAATTAACCGAAGGAAAAACGAAATTAATGAATGAAATGATTAATAATTTAGGAAATAAGTTAAAAAAGAATTTAAATAAGAGCACTTTAATTGTTCTATCTAAGACTGATTTAAAAATTAGTCATGCAGTTAGAAATATTCCTAAAATCAAGACTATTAGAGCAGATAGTTTAAATGTTCTAGATATTCTTAATCACCAATATCTAATATTATTGCAAGATGCAATTAAAACAATTAAGGAAACATACGTTAAATAGATAAAATTTTAAAATCATGGCATTTTTAGATAAATTTAAAAAAAAGGAAAAATCTGAAATAGTAAAAAAGGTTAAAAAACCTGTATCAAAAGAATTAAAACAGGAAAAACCTAAAATAATTATTAAGAAAAAAGATCTTCAGATTTATAAGGTTATTAAAGAGGCTCACATTACAGAGAAGGCCGGTATTTTAGCAGAACAAGGAAAATATGTTTTTAGAATTTATCCCAAAGCCAATAAGATAGAAATAAAAAAAGCAATTGAATCTCTTTATGATGTCAAAGTAGATAAAGTTAATATAGTTCATTCTGCTCCAAAAAAAAGACGATTGGGTCGTCACCAGGGATGGCGTCATGGATTAAAAAAGGGATTTAAAAAAGCAATTGTTAGTCTAAAAGAAGGAGAAGAGATAGAATTATTACCAAAATAAAGAGATGAAGAGATATAAACCAACAACACCAGGCAGAAGAGGAATGACTTCAGTAGATTATTCTTCTATAACAAAAACAAAACCAGCTAAAAAGTTAACTAAAAAGTTACTCAAAAAAGCTGGGCGCGGTTATCGTGGTCATATCACTGTTAGACATAAAGGCGGTGGACATAAAAAGAAATATAGATTAATTGATTTTAAACGTTATGATAAAATCGGTATTTCAGCAAAGGTTACTTCAATTGAATATGATCCAAATAGAACTTGCTTTATTGCCTTGCTTGATTATAATGATGGAGAGAAAAGATATATTTTAGCGCCTGACGGTTTAAAGGTTGGGCAGGTAGTTATTTGTAAAGAAAAAGCGCCATTAAAAATTGGGAATAGATTAGAGTTAAAAAACATTCTTATTGGTACAGAAGTCTATAACATTGAATTTCAACCTCGTAAAGGTGGTCAAATGATTCGTTCAGCTGGAAGTTCAGCTCAAGTAATGGCTCACGAAGGTGGCTATACCCATTTAAAACTTGCTTCAAGTGAAATAAGAATGGTAAGAGATAATTGTTTTGCTAGTATAGGTCAATTAAGTAATACAGAACATAGCCTAGTAGTGATCGGTAAGGCAGGTAGAAGCCGTTGGATGGGACGTAGACCAACTGTTCGTGGTTCTGCTATGAATGCTTGTGATCATCCACATGGTGGAGGAGAAAATCGTCAATCGATTGGCCTAAGAAGAGGACCAAAAACACCATGGGGTAAGTTGGCTTATGGAGTAAAAACAAGAAAGAAGAAAGCAAGTAATAAACTAATTTTAAAACGTAGAATAATTAAGAAAAAGAAAAAATAGTAAAATATTATGAGTAGATCACTTAAAAAAGGACCATATGTTGATGCTAAGCTATTAAAAAAAATAGCCAAGTTAAAGTCGGGCGATAAGACAGTAATTAAGACATGGGCCAGAGCCAGTACTATTGTTCCAGAAATGGTTGGTTTTACATTTGGCATTCATAATGGCAAGGATCATATTCAGGTATTTATTACCGAAGACATGGTTGGTCATAAATTAGGTGAATTTTCATTAACTAGAAAATTTGTTAAACATGGTGGTAAGATGCAGAAAGAAAAAGAAATAGTTTCTAGAAAGAAATAATAAACTTATGATAACAGCAAAGTTAAAACATTTAAGAACATCACCTCGAAAAGTCAGATTGGTAGTTGACCTAATTAGAGGATTAGATGTAATAGTAGCTGAAAATCAGTTAAAATTTTTACCCAAAAGATCTGCTGAACCAGTTTTAATACTTTTAAAATCAGCAATAGCTAATGCTTTAAATGATTTTAATGCTGTTAAAGAAAATCTTTTTATTTCTAAAATTACTGTTGATCAAGGACCTACTTTAAAACGATGGATGCCTAGAGCAATGGGTCGCGCTACACCAATAATGAAAAGAACTAGTCATTTGACAATAGAGCTAGAATCCAAAGAGCCATTATTAAAAGAGAAAGAAGTTAAAAAAGAGAAAGAATTAGACGTTGAAAAGAAAGACGTTGATTCATTAAAGGAAAAGAGTAAACCAATTGAGAAAGAAGAAGATAAATCATCTGTTAATCATAAATCAATAGTACCAGAGAAACCTTATTTAACTCCTTCTCAATCAAAGAAAAAACTTTTTAGTCGACAGACCTTTGGAAATGTAAAAAAACAATTTAGAAGAAAGAGTATTTAAAATCATGGGAAGAAAAGTACATCCATTCATTTTTCGATTAGGCACAGTCAATACTTGGAAATCACGTTGGTTTAATCAAAAAGAATATAAGAAACTATTAGAGCAAGATGTTAAATTGCGTGATTTTATTTTGAAAAAATTAAGTAAAGCAGCCGTTGATTTAGTAGAGATAGAACGTTCAGCTAATTTGATAAAAATCATTATTGGAACAGCTCGTCCAGGATTAGTAATTGGTCGTGGAGGAAGTGGTGTTGAAGAATTAAAACAGGAAATAAAGAAAATAATTTATAAAAATAATCCAGAATTATCTAATATTGATGTTAATTTAGAGATAAATGAGATAAGAGATCCCAATAGCCATGCAGCAATAGTTGCTCAAGATATAGCTAGCCAGATAGAAAGACGAATGCCTTATCGTAGAGTAATAAAACAAACATTAGATAAAATTATTCAAAGCACTGGAGTCCAAGGAGCTAAAATCACAGTTAAAGGTAGATTGAACGGAGCTGAGATTGCAAGAAAAGAATGGTTAAAAAAAGGTAGAATTTCTTTGCAGACCATACGTGCTAACATTGACTATGCTGAAGCAACCGCTTACACTACATACGGAACGATTGGAGTAAAGGTTTGGATATCTAAAGGAGAAGTATTTGAAAATCAAGTAAATCAGAAATAATTATGTTAACACCAAAGAAAGTAAAACATAGAAAGTGGCAAAAAGGACGAAGAAGAGGTAAGGGTAAAGAAACTCGAGGAAACGAGATTTCTTTTGGTTCATATGCATTAAAAGCAATGGCTGAATGTTGGTTAACTTCTCGTCAAATTGAAGCAGCTAGAAGAGCCATGACTCGTCATATCCAACGTGGTGGCAAAATATGGATTAGAGTTTTTCCTGATAAACCAGTAACAAAAAAAGGCATTGAAGTTCCTATGGGTGGGGGAAAAGGAAGCGTTGATCATTATGTAATGCCAATAAAACCAGGAAGAATTATTTTCGAAATGGATGGAGTAACAGAAGAATTAGCCAAAGAAGCAATGGGTAAGGCAACTCATAAATTGCCAATTAAAACAAAATTTATTATAAGAGATTAACAGATGAAAACAAAAGATTTACATCAAAAAACAGAAAAAGAATTAAATGAGCTATTAATTGATAATCGCTATAAACTAGGGAAGCTTAAATTCGATTTATCTTCTAAAAAAATTAAGAATGTTAGAGAAATTAGAGATTTACGTAGAGATGTTGCTAGAATTTTAACCATATTAAATGAAAAAAATGTTATTAAAAAAGAAGAAAAATAAAGAAATTGAAAATAAAATACCAGAAAAGACAACCGAAAAAAAGGGTCGTTTTCTTAAGGGTGCAATAGTAAGCGATAAGATGGATAAAACAGTTGTTGTTTTAGTTAATCAATATAAGGAACATCCTAAATATAAGAAAAGATATAATGTTAGTAAAAGATATCAAGCTCATGATGAAAAAAATGAATATAAAGTTGGTGACAAAGTAGTTATTCATGAGCGTTCTCCTTTAAGCAAAAATAAAAAATGGGAAGTAATTAAAAAGATATGATACAGACAGAAACAAAATTAAAAGTAGCTGATAATACTGGAGCAAAAATTATTCAGTGTTTTAAGGTTTTAGGTGGAAGTAAGCGCCGTTATGCTCAAATTGGAGATATAATAGTGGCTTCCGTTAAAAGTGCTGAACCAAGAAAAATTGTTAAGAAAAAGGAAGTTGTTCGAGCAGTAATAGTTAGACAAAGAAGAGCCTTTAGACGTAAAGATGGTTCATATATTCGTTTTGATGAAAATGCAGCTGTGATTGTTGATGGACATAATCCAAGAGGTGGTCGTATCTTTGGTCCAGTACCAAGAGAATTAAAAGAAAAGGGCTTTGATAAAATAGTATCATTAGCACCTGAAGTACTATAAAGTCATGAAAATCAAAAAAGATGATACAGTATTAATAATTAGCGGTAAAGATAAAGGCAAAAAAGCTAAAGTTTTAGAATCTTTTCCTAAAGACAATAAACTTATGGTAGAAGGTGTTAATATTGTTAAAAAACATCGTAGACCTAAAAAAGAAAATGAAAAAGGGCAAATCGTTGAAATTCCGAAGCCAATTGATGCATCTAATGTTAAATTAGTTTGTCCTAAATGTAATAAGATAACTAGAATAGGTTATCGTTTAACCGAAAAAGGTAAGTATAGAATTTGTAAAAAATGTGGACAAGAATTATAAATATGTTGTTATTAAAAGAAAAATATATAAAAGAAGTTTTACCTGCTCTGAAAGAAAAGTTTGGTTATAAGAACAATTTAGCTGTGCCTAAAATAGTCAAGGCGGTTGTTAATGTTGGTTTTAATCCAGCAACAGGTGGAGACAAGATACAGGAAGACTTAACTAGAGATTTAACAGTAATTACTGGTCAGAAACCAAGTGCTTGTCAAGTTAAAAAACCAGAAGCTAGTTTTAAAACCAGAAAGGGCATGGTTAATGGATTAAAAATTACATTAAGAGGTAATCGCATGTATGACTTTTTAAATAGATTGATTCATTTATCCTTACCACGTGGTCGTGATTTTCGAGGATTAAAAGAATCAGGAATTGATCAAACAGGAAATTTAAATATTGGAATTAAAGAACATCTAATTTTCCCAGAAATTTCAGATGAACATGTTAGAAAAATTTTTGGATTTCAGATTACTGTAGTAACTACATGTAAAAATCGTGAACATGGATTAGAATTGTTTAAGTTGTTAGGTTTTCCTATCAAATTTAAGGATAAAGAATAATATGGCTAAAAAATCAGTTATTGCAAGATCTAAAAAAACTCCTAAGTTCTCTAGTCGAATAGTTCGACGTTGTTTTCGTTGTGGTAGAAAGAGATCTTATTTAAGAAAATTTAATTTATGTCGAATTTGCTTTAGAGAATTAGCTAATAAGGGAGAGCTCCCTGGAATTAAAAAATCATCATGGTAAACGATCCAATTGCAGATATGTTAACTAGAATAAGGAACGCTAAAGCCGTTGCACACAATACGGTTACTATTCCTTTTTCTAATCTTAAGCTAAAATTAGCTGAAATTTTAGAAAAAGAAGGAATAATTGGGAAAGTAACTACACAAGGTAAAAAGACAAAAAAGAGTATTGAAATTGAATTGAAGTACAAGAAAGGCAAATCAGTGATTGATACTATAAAAAAAATTAGTAAGCCAGGTCGTAGAGTTTATATTAAAAAAAGTGAAATAAAGTCAATTAGACAAGGATTTGGTATGTCTATTATTTCCACTTCAGAAGGATTAATGACCAATAAAGAAGCAAAGAAAAAAGGATTAGGCGGAGAGGTTCTTTGTGAAATTTGGTAAACTTATGAGTAGAATAGGAAAACAATTAATTATAATCCCAGATGGAGTTGATGTTAATATTGATAATGGAGAGATTAAGGTCAAAGGGCCTAAAGGAGAATTATTTCAGGAGATTCCCTATGAGATTGAAGTTATAATTAAAGACAAAGAAATAACGATTAGTCCAAAGAATAAAACAAAAAATTCTTCAGCTCTTTGGGGTCTGTTAAGGACTTTAATTTTTAATATGATTGAAGGAGTTGTTAATGGATATGAAAAACAATTAGAAATTGAAGGAGTTGGGTATAGGGCAGCTGTTGAAGGCAATAAATTAGTTTTGAATCTTGGTTTTTCTCATCCGATTAACATAGAAGCACCCAAGGGAATCGAATTTAAAGTAGAGAAGAATGTAATTACAGTTTCTGGTTTTGATAAACAATTAGTTGGTCAAGTATCAGCAGACATTAGATCTAAACGTAAGCCTGAGCCATACAAAGGCAAAGGAATTCATTATATGGGAGAAGTTATCATAAGAAAAGCTGGTAAAAAAGCAGTAGGAAGCGAATAAAAACATGTTAGAAAAACAACAAAAAAGATATAGACGACATCATAAAATTAGAGCAAAAATAATCGGAAGCAAAAAATGTCCGAGACTTTCTGTTTTTCGAAGTAATCAACATATATATGCTCAGTTGATTGATGATGAAGAAGGAAAAACATTAGCTAGCATTAGTGACTTAAAATTAAAAAAGAATATAAAAAAGATAAAAGCAGCTGATGAGATTGGCAAATTAATTGCTGAAAAAGCATTAGAGAAAAAAATTAAAAAAGTTGTTTTTGATCGTGGTGGATATAAATATCATGGTAGAATTAAAGCAGTAGCAGAAGCAGCTCGTAAAGGAGGATTAGTGTTTTAATAATCAATAATCAAATATCAATGATCAATCAATGATCAATAGTCAATGATCATTTAAAAATTGAAAATTCATTGAAAATTGAAAATTGAAACTTGAGAATTAAATTATTATGTTTAATCAAAATTCACAAAAAGGGGACAGAAGACCTGTTCAAGAAAGAGAATATGAACAAAAATTGCTTGATCTTGCTCGTGTAGTCAGGGTTGTTGCTGGTGGTCGTCGATTTAGATTTCGTGCAACAGTAGTTATTGGCAACAAAAAAGGCAAGGTTGGTGTTGGCGTATCTAAGGGACAAGATGTCAGTTTAGCAGTTGAAAAAGCCGTTGAAGATGCGAAGAAACATTTAATTAAAGTTAAAATAGTAAACGGAACCATTCCTCATCAGGTAGAGGCTAAATTTAATACTGCTAAAGTTTTATTAAAGCCAGGCGTTCAAGGTAGAGGTATTGTAGCTGGTGGTGCAGTTCGTGTAGTTTCTAATTTAGCTGGCATTGAAAATATTTCAGGAAAGATTATAGGAAAGACAAAAAATAAATTGAATAATGCTAGAGCAACGATTAAGGCATTGGAAAAAATATAATTATGCAATTACATCAATTAAAACCTAATCATAAAAAGAAGTCTCGTAAACGAGTTGGTAGAGGAGGCAAAAAAGGGACTTATTCTGGCAAAGGAATGAAAGGACAAAAATCTAGGGCTGGAAAAAAGCCACGAATTGGTTTTGCTGGTGGAGATACTACTATGATTGAACGCTTGCCTAAAAGAAGGGGTTTGTCTGGTAAATTAAAAAAGATAAGGAGAGGAGTACAAACAGCAAGATCAATAATGAAGCCGATAATTTTAGATTTAAAAAATATAGAAAAGAAATTTGAGAAAGAAGAAATAGTTTCTCCTAAAAGTTTACTTGAGAAGGGATTAATTAGTAAAGTAAGGAAAAGTATTCCCAAGATTAAGATTTTAGGCGAATCAAAAAAAGGATTAAAGTTTGAAGGTGTTATATTAACTAAAAAACTTCAAGAAAAAGTTAAGTAATTATTATGAATTGGTTAAAAAAGGTTATTCAAATTTTTAAAATTAAAGATTTACGCAAAAAGATATTTTTTGTTTTGATGATTTTAGTGATTTTTAGAATCGCTGCTAATATTCCTGTACCAGGAATTGACGCTGAACGTTTAAGTCAATTCTTTAGTAATAACCAATTATTTGGGTTATTAAATATTTTTACTGGTGGCGCAATGAGTAATCTTTCAATTATAATGCTTGGTTTGGGTCCATATATTACTGCTACAATTATAATGCAACTTTTAACAATGATTTTTCCTCAATTAGAATTATTATATAAAGAGGAAGGAGATAAAGGACGTCAAAAGTTTAATCAATATGGTAGAATATTAACAGTTCCCTTGGCATCTCTTCAGTCTTATGCGATGTTAACTATTTTAAGCAGACAAGGTGTTTTAGATCTTGTTTCAAGTATTCAATGGATGACTTCTATTACCGTGATTACGGCTGGAGCAGTATTTTTAATGTGGTTAGGTGAGTTAATCTCTGAAAAAGGTATTGGAAATGGAATATCTTTATTGATTTTTGCTGGAATCGTTTCAGGAGTTCCTTTGTCTATTAGGGAATTAGCAGTTACTTATACTCCTTCAAAAATTCCTTCTTATTTAGCTTTTCTTGTATTAGCTTTGGTTATTACGGTTAGCGTAGTAATTATAACTGAAGGACGGCGCAATATTCCTGTTTCTTATGCTAAAAGGATAAGAGGAAATCGTGTTTATGGTGGTGTTTCTACTTATTTGCCTCTTAATGTTAATCCAGCTGGTGTAATCCCAATTATTTTTGCTCTTTCAATCATGCTTTTTCCTGGAATGGTTGCTAATTTTTTTGGAGCTTCTAGTATTGGTTGGTTAGCTAGTTTAGCCCAAGGAGTTGGGAGGTTGTTTGAAAATATGTGGTTTTATGGTGTTGCATATTTTCTTTTAGTCGTTTTATTTACATATTTTTATACAGCTGTTACTTTTGATCCTAAAAATATAGCTAGTAATTTACAAAAAAGTGGTGGTTTTATCCCTGGCATTAGACCAGGTAAATCAACTTCTGACTTTTTATACTTTATTCTTAATCGTGTTCTATTATTTGGAGCTATCTTTTTAGGTACGATTGCTGTTTTGCCTTCAATTGTTCAAGGAGCAACTGGTATTACTGCATTTGGTTTTGCTATTGGAGGGACTGCCCTCTTGATTGTTGTTTCTGTGGTCTTGGAAACTATGCGACAGATTAACTCTCAATTAACTATGAGAGATTATGAGGGATTCTAATATGTCAAAAATTATTATCATTCTTGGCAGGTCTGGTTCTGGCAAAGGAACTCAAGCCAAACTTTTAACTAAAGAGTTTGGTTTTAATTATTTAGGCAGTGGTATTTTACTAAGAGAGAGAGTTAAGAATAATGATGATCTTGGTCAAGAATTAAAAAAAATTATTGATCGAGGTGATTTAGTCCCAACCGAAACAATTTTCAAGATTTGGTCAGAGAGATTAGAAGAGATGAAAGAACAAGTAGGTGAGAAAGGTTTAATTATTGATGGTAGCCCGAGAATGCTTGAAGAAGCAAAAATGATGGATGAACTTTTCGAAAAACTTGGTTGGGAGGATATTAAAGTTGTTTTAGTTGATATTTCCGAGCAAGAATCTTTTGATCGGCTAATCAAGCGTCGTATTTGCAAGAAATGTGGACGGATAATTCCATGGGTTGGTGATTTTAAGGAAATAAAGGTTTGCGATAAGTGTGGTGGGGAACTTGTTACTCGAGATGACGATAATCCTGAAGCTATTAGAAAACGCTTGGCCTATTTCAAAAAAGATGTTCAGCCAACTATTGATTATTACGAAAAACAAGATAGATTAATTAAAATTGACGGAACTAAGTCAATTGAAGAAGTTTATAATGATATTAAAAAGAAAATTTAATGATTTATATTAAAACACCAGAAGAAATTAAAATAATGGCTCAAAGTTGTCAACTTCTTTCTAAGGTTATGAAAGAATTAAAGAATAAAGTTGAGCCAGGTAGAACTACCAATGAATTAAATGATCTTGCAGAAGAGCTTATTCTTAGTTTTGGAGCTAAACCTGCATTTAAGGGGTATAATAATTTTCCTTCTGCTTTATGTACTTCAATTAATGAACAAATTGTTCATGGCGTGCCTTCAAATAGAATATTAAAAGAAGGTGATATTTTAAGTTTAGACCTAGGTCTTATTTATGATGGATTTAATTCAGATATGGCAATAACATTGCCAATTGGTTCTATTGACCCAGAAACGAATCGTTTAATGAAAGCAACAAAAAAATCTCTTAAAAGAGCAATTGCTAGAACAAAAGCAGGGAAGACAATTGGTGATATTGGACATGCTATTCAGGGGCATATAGAAGGACAAGGATTCCAAGTAGTTAGAGAACTTTGCGGACATGGAGTTGGCAGACAGCTTCATGAAAGCCCTGATGTTCCTAATTTTGGACAAAGACATAAAGGAGAGTTATTAAAAGTAGGCATGGTTATAGCTATTGAACCAATGGCTACTATTGGTCAACCTAAAATAAAAAAAGGCCCGGATGGCTTTTGTTATCAGACAGCTGATGATAGTTTATCGGCTCATTTTGAGCATACAATTGCTATAACCGAAAAAGGTCCAAGAGTTTTGACTAAATAGATTATTCCTTTTCTTCAATCTCTTTTTTAATCTTTTCAATAAATTTATCTGTTTTCATCGGGCCAAGATCTCCTTCTCTTCTATCTCTGATAGAAATTGAATTAGCTTTTTGTTCTTTTTCTCCAACAATTAAAAGATAAGGAATTTTTTGAAGTTCACCTTCACGAATCTTCTTTCCTAATGTTTCGTTATTATCGTTTAATTCAACTCTAATATTATCTTTATTGAGTTGTTTTTTTATTTCTTCTCCATATTTATTAAATTTTTGACTAATAGGAATAATTTGAGCCTGAACAGGAGATAGCCACGCAGGAAAAGCTCCCGCATATTGTTCAATTAAAAAGGCCATTGTTCTCTCTATGCAGCCAATAGAAGCCCTATGGATGACAATTGGTGTTTGTTTTTTGCCGTCCTTGTCTATATAAGTCATATCAAATTTTTTAGGCATATCAAAATCAATTTGAACAGTAAAAAGAGTCTCCTCTTTGTTATTAACATTTCTAATTTGAATATCTGTTTTAGGACCATAGAAAGCAGCTTCATCTTCTTCTTCAATGTATTTAAGCTTTAATCCATCAAGTATTTTTTTCATTAATTTTTCAGTTTCTTGCCATGCTTTTGGATTATTAGTATATTTCTCCTTATTTTTGGGATCCCATTTTGAAAAACGATACCAATAATCTTTAATGCCCAAAACTTTCATATTATATTGAATTAATTTAAGAACGTCTTTGAATTCTTCTTCAACTTGATCTGGCCTGCAGATAAGATGACCATCAACCAAAGAAAAAGCCATTAATCTTATAAGTCCAGACAATTCTCCTGACTGTTCTTTCCTGTATTGTTTAACAATTTCAGCATATCTTAAAGGAAGTTCTCGATAGCTTCTGGGACGTGAATTATATAACATAAAGTGATGAGGACAAGCCATTGGACGAAGAATATAATCTTCGCCATCAATATTCATTGGAGGATACATACTTTCTTTATAATGTTTCCAATGACCCGATTTTTTATATAATTCTAATTTTGCTAAATCAGGAGTATAAACATGTAGATATCCTCTCTTGGTCTCTTCTTCAATGATGAATTTTTCTAATTCATATCTTATTATTGCTCCTTTTGGTGTTAAGAGAGGCAATCCTTTGCCTACTAAATCAGAAAAGCAAAATAAATCTAATTCTTTGCCGATTTTACGATGATCTCTTTTTTCTGCTTCTTCTTGTTGTTTCAAATAATCATTTAATTCTTTCTTTGTATTAAAAGCTACGCCATAAATTCTTTGTAGCATTTTATTTTTTTCATTTCCTTTCCAGTAAGCACCAGCTAAAGAGGTGAGTTTAAAAGCATCAAATCTAATTTCTTTAGTAGATTTAATATGAGGACCTTTGCATAAATCAATAAAATCACCAACTGTATAAATAGTTACTTTCTTATTTTTTTCTTTTTCTAAATCTTTAATTAATTCTAACTTGTAGGGTTGTTTAAGTTTTTTAAATAATTCAATTGCTTTTTTTATTTCTAATTCTTTCTTTTCAAATTTTAAATCTTTTTTAATTAATTCTTTCATTTCTTTCTCAATTTTTGGTAGATCTTCTGGTGTTATTCTTTTAGAAAGATCTAAATCGTAATAGAATCCATTTTCTATTGTTGGTCCAATAGCAAATTTAACTTCTTTAAAAAGTTTTTGGATTGCAGCTGCAGCAATATGTGAAATTGAATGTCTAATAATATCCATGTTTATTCTAATACTTTAACATTGTCGCAAATAATCTTCAAGTTTCCATCACGGTCACTTACGCGACCTCCAACTAATACTATTTTTTCTTCTTGCCAAATAGTCGCAGTTTGTTCAAGGGTATTAGGAAATACTATTGCCTCTATTCTTCCCGTCATATCTTCTAATTCAACAAAAAGCATTGATTGACCTGTCTTTGTATTAAACCTTTCAATCTTATTAATTATGCCTCCAATTTTTACTCTGCGTCCAACTTCTTTTTTGGAAATAGCCTGACAAGGACATGCTATTCTGGCTAATCTTTCTTGATATTCTTTTAATGGATGTTCAGAGATGTATAGTCCTAGCAATTCTTTTTCCCAACTAAGAATTTCTTTTTTATCAGCTGGTTCAATTTCAGGTAATTTTAATGATGGTGTTTCTATCTTTGTTTGATTGCTGAATAAACTGATTTGACCATTCTTTCTCGCATTTTGAGTTTCTCTATTTAAACTTAATATTTGTTCCATTCCTGTTAAGAGTTGATTTCTTTCGCCAAAATAATCTAAAGCTCCGCATTTAATTAAACTTTCTAATGATTTTTTATTTAAATCCTTAGATTCAACGCGTTCAACAAAATTAGCTATTGATTTATATATTCCGTTTTTTTTTCTTTCTTCAACGATTGATTCGACTACATTATGTCCAACATTTTTAATAGCATTAAGTCCAAAATGAATAGTTTTTTCTCCTGCTTTACTGAAATTTTTATCACTTTCATTAATATTTGGAGGCAAAACATTAAGATTCATTTTTTTACATTCATTAATTAAAAGAGCGATTCTTTCAATATCGTTTTGTTCTGACATCATTAGGGCAGACATAAATTCAGTAGGGTAATGTGCTTTGAGATATGCTGTTCGATAGCCAATAAGGGCATAGCAAGCACTGTGACTTCTATTAAATCCATATTGAGCGAATGGTTCAATAGTTTGCCATATTTTTTTAGCGATTCTTGAATCAACATTGTTTTTAATCATTCCATTAATCATGTTGTCTTTTTGTTCATCAAGGAGTTTTTTGATTTTTTTACCAACTGCCTTTCTAAGAACATCTGCTTCTGAAAGCGTAAATCCTGCTAAGTCACGAGCAATCCTCATTAATTGTTCCTGGTAAACCATAACACCATATGTATTTTCTAAAATTGGTTTTAATTTTGGATGTAAATATTTAACCTCTCTTAAGCCATGTTTTCTAGCAATAAAATCTGGAATAAATTCTATTGGTCCAGGACGATATAGAGCAACCATAGCAATAATGTCTTCAAAAACATTTGGCTTGAGTTCTTTAAGATTTTTTTTCATACCTCCTGATTCTAATTGGAATACACCCGTTGTGTTGGCTTCTTGAAATAGCTTAAATGTTTTTTTGTCATCTAATGGTAAATTTATTAAATCAATTTTATTTTTAATTGAATTAAGAGTATTTTGAATTACCGTTAATGTTTTAAGTCCTAGAAAGTCCATTTTTAATAATCCAAGAGCTTCAATAGAATGCATTTCATATTGAGTAACAATCGTCTCGTTATTTTGCGTTGGATGTTGACAGGGGATAGTAAGATCAAGAGGATCTTTTGTAATAACGACACCACATGCATGAGTTGAAGCATGACGAGCTACCCCTTCTAATTTCATGGCCATATTAATTAATTTTTTTGTATTTTCATCTGATTCATATGCCTGATGAAGTTCTGGTGATTCATGAATAGCTTTTTCTAAATTTGATCCAAAAGGTATCATTTTGGCTATTTGATCACAAAAATTATATGAATAATCTAATACTCTACCAACATCGCGAATAGCTGCTCTAGCAGCCATTGTTCCAAATGTAATAATCTGAGCTACATGATCATTGCCATATTTTTTAGAAACATATTCAATAACTTCATCTCTTCTGTCATCAGCAAAGTCTAGATCAATATCTGGCATATTAATTCTTTCAGGATTTAAGAATCTTTCAAAAAGTAAATCGTATTTTAAAGGATCAATTTCTGTAATACCTATGAGGTAAGAAATTATTGATCCAGCTGCGCTACCTCGTCCTGGTCCGCAAACAATATCTTTAGATTTAGCCCAATTAATAAAATCTTGAACAATTAAAAAGTAAGAAGCAAAACCAGTTTCTTTAATAACGCCTAATTCATAATCAAGTCGTTCTAAAATTTCATTTAGAGGATGATCAAATTTACATTTTTTTAATCCTTGTTCACATAATTCTTTCAAGTATTCATCAGGAGTTTTATTATTTGGTAATTCAAAATGAGGTAGGTGAATTTCATCAAGATTGAATTGGAAATTACATTGGTTAACTATTCTTTGTGTGTTTTCAATTGCTTCAGGAGTGTTTTTAAAATCTTTAATCATTTGTTCGGTTGATCGTAGAGAAAAATCGTCCTTTCTCATCGTTAATCGTTCTTGGTCATTGATTTTTTTATCTGTTTGAATCCCCATTAATATATCTTGAGCCTCAGCGTCTTCTGATTTAACATAATGAACATCATTAGTGGCAATTAATGGAATTTTATTTTTTTGAGCTATTTTAATTATCTCTTTATTAACTTTTGCTTGTTCTGGAAATCCAGGATGATGTTGAATTTCTAAATAAAAATTACCATGACCAAAAATGTCACAGTATTCTAATGCAACTTTCTCTGCTTTATTTAAATCACCGGCAATAATAGCTTGGGGGATTTCTCCAGCCAAACAAGCTGACATTCCAATTAATCCATCGCTATGTTTTCTAAGTAATTCTTTATCAATTCTTGGTTTATAATAGAATCCTTCCAAGTACGATTTTGTTGTTAGTTTAACTAAATTGCGATAACCTTTGCTATCTTTGACTAGAACAACTAAATGATGTCTCTTGTTGTCAATATTAGGTCGTTTTTCATACATTCCATTGGGTGCAACATACATTTCATTTCCAATAATAGGTTTAATGCCTCTTTTTTTTGCTTCTCTATAAAATTCAACTATTCCATACATAGAACCATGATCAGTTAATGCAATAGAAGACATTTTTAATTCTTGGCAGGCGTCCAAAATTTGACCTATTTTGGCCATTCCATCTAAAAGAGAATAGTGTGAGTGAACATGTAGATGTGTAAATTTCATAAACTGTCTTTAGTATATCACTTTTATTTTTTCTGGCAAATCAACTTGAAAATACGCCTTTAAATCGTTATACTACATACATATGAACAAGAAAGAAGATAAAAAACGAATAGCTAAATTAAGACAAGTTATCAATCATAATAACTATTTATATCATGTTTTAGATACACCAGAAATTAATGATGCAGCTTTTGATTCTTTGAAACACGAACTTTCTAAATTAGAAGAACAATATCCTGATTTAATTACATTGGATTCTCCGACTCAAAGAGTTAGTGGTCAGGCATTAGATAAGTTTAAGAAAGTTAAGCATAAAAAAAGAATGCTTTCTTTAGAAGATATTTTTTATCAAGAAGAACTTGAAGCATGGCAAGAAAGAATTCAGAAACTAGTTCCTTCACAAAAATTAGACTATTTTACTGAATTGAAAATAGATGGATTTGCTATTACTTTAATTTATAAGAATGGTATTTTTTTTCAAGGAGCCACTAGAGGAGACAGTAGGATTGGTGAGGATGTTACTCAAAATTTAAAAACTATTAAATCAATACCTTTAAAATTAGAGATACGTCAATCATTTCCTAATAAAGAGATAGATAAGAAAGCAAGGGAATTCTTAGAAAAAGGAGAAATAGAAGTTAGGGGTGAAGTATATATGACTAAATCTGCTTTTAAAAAAGTAAATGAAGATAGAATGAAAAATAAGTTGCCACTTTATGCTAATCCGCGGAACACTGCAGCTGGTAGTATTCGTCAACTTGATTCAAAAATTGCAGCTTCTCGTAAATTAGATTTTTTAAGTTATGATTTAGTAACTGATTTAGGACAAGAAACTCATGAACAAGAACATCAAATTTTACGCGCATTGGGGTTTAAAACAAGCAAAGAGAAAGGTTTAGATAGTATAAAAAGAATAGTTGAGTTTAAAGAAGAAATTAATAAAATTAGAAATAGATTAGCTTATCAGATTGATGGTTTAGTAATTAGCGTTAATAATAATGTGATTTTAAAAAAATTAGGAGTAGTTGGAAAAGCTCCTCGTGGAATGATCGCATATAAGTTTCCAGCAGAGGAAACTACTACCATTGTTAAAGACATAGTTGTTCAGGTTGGACGTACTGGGGCATTAACTCCTGTAGCAATATTAAAACCAATTCGTTTAGGTGGAGTTTCGATCACTAGGGCTACTCTTCATAATGATGATGAAATTAAAAGATTAGATGTTAAAATTGGTGATACTGTTATTATCCAAAGAGCTGGTGATGTTATCCCAGATATTGTTAAGGTAATTAAAAAATTACGAACTAATAATGAAAAAAAGTTTAATATGCCTAAAAAATGTCCAGCTTGTGGTAGTAAAATAATTAGAAAAAAAGGTGAAGTAGTTTATCGTTGCACTAATTTAGAATGCGGTTCAATACAAAGAAAAAGAATTATGCATTTTGTTTCTAGAAAAGCTTTTAATATTGATGGCATTGGTCCTCAAATTGTTAATCAATTAATGGATGAAGGATTAATTTCTGATCCATCTGATTTGTTCTTATTAAAATATGGTGATTTAGTTTCATTAGAAAGATTTGCTGAAAAATCAGCTAATAATTTAATTGAATCTATAGAAAAAAGCAAAGAAATTCCATTAGATAAATTTATTTATTCGCTTGGAATTCGTCATGTTGGAGAGGAGACCTCTATTGCTTTAGCACAAAATTTTGGTGATTTAAAAAAGATATCTAAAACAGAAGAAGAAAAGCTTGCTAATATTGAAGATATTGGCCAAATAGTTGCTCAAAGCATTGTTAAATGGTTTAATTATAGAAGGAATAGGGATTTAATTAATAATTTAATTAAAAATGGAGTTAAGATAGGAAGGGTAAAAATTTTTGAAAAAAAATTATCTGGATTAATCTTTGTTTTAACTGGAGAATTAGATAGCTATACTAGAGAAAAATCTAAAACTAAAATTAGACAATTTGGAGGAGAGATTTCTAATTCAGTTTCTAAAAATACAGATTTTGTTGTTTATGGTAATAATCCTGGATCTAAATATATGGAAGCCAAGAGATTAGGAGTTAAAATTATTAATGAAAAAGAGTTTTTGAAAATAATTAAAAAATTAGAATAAATTATGATAACAAAAAAAGAAATTGAAGATATGTCTAAGTTGTCACGCTTAGGATTGTCTGAGAAAGAAAAAGAAAAATTTAGTAAAGAACTCTCAGCTATTTTAGAATTTGTAAATAAATTAGATGAAGTTAAAATAGACAAGATTAAGCCAACTGCTCAAGTAACTGGCTTAGAGAATGTTAGTCGTAAAGATAGCGGAAGAAAGAAGACAAAAAAAGAGACAGATAAGTTATTGGCTTTAGTTCCAGATTCTGAAAATAGGCATGTTAAAGTAAGGGCAATATTATAATGAAATTAGATAAATTAACCATTAAACAATCTAATCAAGGATTAAAAAAGAAAGATTTTTCATCAGTTGAATTAACTGAAGCTGTTTTAAGTAGAATAAAAAAACGTAATCAAGAAATTAATGCATATTTGACTATTTCTGAAGAATCAGCATTAAGCCAAGCCAAAAGAGTGGATAATAAGATAAAAAATAAAGAAGAAATTAGTATTTTAGAAGGGATTCCATTGGCAGTTAAAGATGCTATTTTAGTTGATGGGATTAAATGTACATCTGCTTCTAAAATTTTAGAAAACTATATTGCTCCTTATGATGCTACTGTAATTAAAAGATTAAGAAAAGTAGGAGCTATTTTTATTGGTAAAACTAATTTAGATGAGTTTACGATGGGTGCTTCTGGTGAAAATTCTGCTTTTGGCTTAACAAAAAATCCATACGATTTAGAAAGAGTTCCTGGTGGCAGTTCTAGCGGTTCAGCTGCTGCAGTGGCTGATGATCAAGCTATTTATGCATTAGGTAGTGATACTGGAGGTTCAATTCGTCAGCCTTCTTCTTTTTGTGGCATTGTTGGTTTAAAAACAACATATGGACGTGTTTCTCGTTATGGTTTAATAGCTCATGCTTCTTCTTTGGATCAAATTGGTCCAATGACAAAAACGGTTGAAGACGCTAGAATAGTTTTTGATATTATTAAAGGAAAAGACGTAAAGGATTCTACTAGCATGGATTCTCAAAATGATGAATCTCAAATAAAGATTGAAGATTTAAAAATTGGAATACCAAAAGAATATTTTGTTAAAGGAATTGATCCTGATGTTGAGAAAATCGTTAAAAAAGCGATTAATAAATATGAGAAAATGGGAGCTAATATTGTAGAAGTTAGTTTGCCTCATACTGAATATGCAGTACCTTGTTACTATATCATAGTGTCAGCCGAAGCCTCAGCTAATTTAGCTCGTTATGATGGAATTAGATATGGCTTATCAGAGAAAGGAGAAAATTTACTAGAAGGATATTTAAAAACTAAACAGAAAGGATTTGGAGATGAAGTAACCAGAAGAATTATGATGGGAACATATGTTTTGTCAGCTGGATATTATGATGCCTATTATCTTAAAGCTCAAAAAGTTAGAACTTTAATTAAACAAGATTTTGATGATGTTTTTAAGAAAGTGGATGTTTTGATGGGGCCAGTTTCGCCAACGCCGGCTTTTAAAATAGGGGAGAAGATGGATGATCCTGTTTCAATGTATTTGACTGATATCTATACTGTTTCTGTTAATTTAGCAGGAATTCCAGCTATTTCTATTCCTGCAGGAGAAATAGGAAACTTGCCAGTTGGTCTTCAAATTATGGGTAAACAATTTGATGATGAAAGAATTCTTCAAGTAGCAAAATTTTATGAGGAAATGTCATCCTGAGTCAGCAGACGAAGGATCTAAAAGATAGAGATTCTTCACTTGCTAGTTCAGAATGACAACGAGGTATATGAGAACAGAAATTTATAAAATAATTGATCATTTTCCAGAATATTTTTCTTATACTAATTTTCAGCAGAATATTTTTCCTTTTAAAATTATTTCTGTAAGTTTTTCTATTGGTTTAATAATTGTTATAATCTATTTAATTTTTCAAATTAGAAAAGATATTAAGAATTTTTTAGAGACAATAGCTGAAAGCGTAACTACCTCAAGTGTTCATAGTAAAAATCTTATCAAAGGATGGCAATCAGTTTTAGATAAATTAGAAATTGGCGATGAAGCAAATTATAAGTTGGCTATAATTGAGGCAGATAAAATTTTTGATAATTTGCTTAAAAGAATTGGCTATCAGGGAGATGACATGGGTGAGAGATTAAAACAAATTACTTCTGCTCAATTAGCTAATATTGATGAACTTTGGCAAGCTCATAAAATTCGTAATCGTTTAGTTCATGAAGAAAATTTTCAATTAAAAGAACATGAAGCTAAAAAAGTTATTGAGATATATGAAAAAGCATTAGACGAATTAGAAGCGATATAGTAAGTACTTTACAAAATTAGTTTTATATGGTATTTTGATAAAAAAACATACAGATAAGGAGGCATGTTATGGACGTCTTTGGAGATACTTTTATGAAAGAGCTTCAAAAAGAAGCTCTTAAAAAAATTGGAAAGATAGTAGCATGTGCTATTTTACTGATTCTTTCTTTATTTGGAGTATTAAAATATTGTTGGATGTAGCAATCCAAATAACAAAAAACCCTGCGGTAGAATATACCCAGGGTTTTTTATTTTGATTAACATTGGCGGGGACGACGCGACTCGAACGCGCGACCTTCTGCGTGACAGGCAGACGCTCTAACCAGCTGAGCTACGCCCCCAATA
>CAYTNU010000003.1:0-16523 GCA_964439515.1 uncultured Candidatus Saccharibacteria bacterium
TTAATCCATTTGCTATGAATATACAGCTAAGTACTATTGTTAGAATGAAAAGTTGCGTGATTGTTTTTTTAAACATAAATTTGTTTAAATTAATATTTAGAACGTAATTTATCTAATTCTTCAAGTTGTTTTTGCATTTCTTCTTCTGAAGGCACTGATGATCCTTTTTCTTCATACAATTGATTTAATATTAACAACTGTTCTTCTTGTTCTTCTTGAGAAAATGAAACACTACCAGCTTCTTGACGTAATGTATCTAATTCTTCTAATTGTCTAGCTATTTCTTTTTCTTCAACAGATTTTTCTGGTATTTCTTCTGGTATTGTTTTATCTATTAAAAAAATAAAATAGATAACTCCACCAATGATTAAAATTGAGACAATAGAAATTATAAGATATATAATTATTTTTTTATTTTTTATATAATCCATATATTTATATTATACCATTCTATTGTTAATCAAACAAAAAAATGTTATCCACAAGATTAAAAAAGTAGATTATAGTACCAAGTATTTAAATAGTGACCGTATAGCATAATCAAAATAGTTGACCCTACTAAAAAAGGACCAAATGGAATTTGTGATTTAAGGCCTTTTTTACCAAAAAGAATTAAAATAATACCTATAATCGCTCCTGAAAAAAAAGATAGAAATAAGGCCAATAGAACATTAGGCCAACTCAATATCAATCCCATTAAAATCGCAAATTTAACATCTCCCATTCCCATCCATTTACCCTTAGAAATAAGAACCAAGCTTAAAAATAACCCGCTAGCTAATAATGCTGATAAAAATGGATTTAAAAAATTTCCCATTAAAATTTGATAAAACAAGACAATAATTATTGCTGGAAAAACTATTTTATCAAGAATAAGATAATGCCGCAGATCATATACAAAAATGACTATCAAGAAACACGTAATAAGCAATAAGTAATAAGTAATAAGTAAATCAAATCCAAATTTACTTAGAATTAAAACAAATAATAATCCAGTTATAATCTCAACTAATGGATATTGAAAACTAATTTTCTTTTGACAATAACGACACTCGCCTTTTTGAATTAAAAAACTTAATACTGGAATTAAATCATACCATTTTAAAATAGCCCCACATTTTGGGCAATGAGAACGACCAATTAAAATTGATTCGTTAGTTTTTAATCGATAAATAACAACATTAAGGAAACTTCCGATTGCTAATCCAAATATAAAAATTAAAAAATAAATCATATAAATGCATTGAGGTCCAACCTCCAATATAGGCTAGACCTCAAAAGACATTAGTCAATTTAAAATTACGGCTTAATACAATAATAAGTATCGACATTACAAGCACAATCTGTACCAATATAACTTCCTGCAGGAACAGTATTCTCTAACTGAGCTTTCAAAACATACTCGGTCGCAGATCCTAAATAAGAATAAGTATAAGTACCTGGATCAGCTGGAAGAGCACCCATATAACCACCAGTAGCTAAAGCTGCTAAAGGAGTTGCGATATCAACACAAGTAGCTTGAACAGGATAAGTGCTCTCGTCATCATAATACATTTCCAAAGCTAAGGCTATTTGTCTTAAATCACTAACTCTACGCGTATCACGAGCTTTACTTCTGGCTGTATTTAGAGAAACTAAAACAATAGTAGCCAAAATTCCAATAATAGCGATAACGACTAATAATTCTATTAAAGTAAAACCTTTTTGAGCTCTCTTTTCGTGAAAATATTTTATCATTTTTTTCACCCCCTTTCATAGATAGATAATTTTAAAAAATCTAATTACTCTACTTTTACTATTCTAGAATTAAATTAATATTTTTATTTAAGATTTTAAACAATAGTCTCCTATCTCTTCGCAACTACAATCATAAACATCATATGGATAACTATTGCCAAAAACACTCTCTTCTAGAACTGTCCTAATAACATAATGTTGCGCATTAGTATTTGAATCTGTTCCATAATAATAATGATTACCAACAAGTGGATCGACAGGAAGCGCGCTCATAATTTCATATATTATTAAGTCGCCTAGACTATCTCCGTTTATTACAACGCAACCAGTAACGGGAATATATGCACTATTATTATCATAATGTATTTCCAAGGCCAATGCTACTTGCCTTATGTCAGCTAAACGCCGAACATCACGCGCTTTAATTCTAGCTGAATTTAAAGAAACTAATACAATAGTAGCTAAAACACCGATAATAGCGACTACTACCAATAGTTCAATCAAAGTGAAACCTTTTTGACTTCTTTTCTCATGAAAATACTTCATCATTTTTTCATCCCCTCTCGTAAATATATGATTTTAGAGAATCTAATCACTCGACCTTTATTTTACATTACTCCAGCTAAATTATAAATAGGCATAAAAACAGAAAATACTAAAATGCTTACACCAATTCCTAAACAAACAAGTAAAATTGGTTCAATTAACTGACTTAAATTATCAACTACATTTTCAACTTCCTTCTTATAAAAAACACTTAATTTTCCTAAAATTGTATCTAAATTGCCTGTTTGTTCTCCTGTTTTAATCATCTGACAAAATAAAGGAGGAAATTCTTCATGTTCTTCTAATGAAGAACTAATGCTTCGACCTACTTTTATTTCATCTCTAGCCTTAAAAAGAATCGCTTTAAAAACAGAATTTCCAACAACTTGACCAGATACATTTAAACTCTGTATAACCGTAACGCCTCCTTTGGTTAAAGCACTTAAAGTATCAGCAATTCGAGCTAAATATGTTTTTTGAAGAATTTTACCAAAAACAGGAATTTTCAATTTAACTGTATCCCAAGCAACCTTTCCTTTTTCCGTTTCTTTATAACGTAAAAAACCAAAAATTGCTGCAACACCGAACAAAAAGAGAATCCAACCATATGATGTAATAAATTCACTCGTGAAAACAACTAATTTAGTTGACCAAGGCAATTTTTGTCCAGATTCAGTTAAAATAGAAGTTAACTGCGGAATAACCATTACCAAAACCAAAACAGCAACAAGCAAAAAAACTCCTAAAATAAAGATTGGATAACTCATTGCTCCTTTAACTTTTGAAATAAGATAATATTCATTTTCAAGATGATCAGCTAAATAAATTAATGATTCTTGAAGCTGGCCACTGACCTCTCCTGTTTTTATTAAATTTATAGAAAAAATAGAAAAAATCTTAGGATATTTAGACATGGACTTAGAAAAAGACATCCCTCCGTCAATATCATTGGCTATACTAAAAATAATTTCTTTAAAATATTCATTTTCAATTTGTTTGCTCATTGATTTCAAAGATTGAACCAATGGAACATTTGCATCAACTAAAATAGCTAATTGACGAAAAAAAATAAAAACTTCTTTTCGTTTAACTTTTTCAAAAAATTTAATTCTTCTAGAAAAAATAGGAATTTTTTCAATTGATTGCAATTTAATAACTACAAAATCACGATCTTGAAGAGTCTTTAATGCAGTTGCTTTATTGATAGCATCTATCGTCCCTGCATGTGATTCTCCTTTATTGTTCCTAACAAGATAATTAAATTTCATAATTTATTATTTATTTCTTCAATAACATTTTCAATTCATTAAGATTATTTGAACTTCTTTCAGCATCTTCTAACGTAACCATTCCATTGTTAACCAAATCAGCTAAAGAACGATTTAAAGAAATCATTCCATCTTCAGAACCTGTCTCAATTACCATATCTATTTGATGAGTTTTCCCTTCTCTTATTAAATTTCTAATAGCTGAGTTAGCGATCATTAGTTCAACTGCATTAATTACCTCTCCTTTTAAACAAGGAAGTAAACGACGAGAAAGAATTCCTAAAATAGTAGATGCCAATTGCATCCTAATTTGATTTTGTTGATGAGGAGGAAAACTATCAATTATTCTATCAATTGTTTGAGCTGCTGTATTCGTATGCAAAGTAGCAAAAACTAAATGACCTGTTTCAGCAGCGGTTACTGCGCTGCTAATGGTTTCTGGATCACGCATTTCACCAATCATGATTACATCTGGATCTTGACGTAACGCCTCTCTCAATCCCCTATGAAAATCTTGAACATCTTCGCCCACTTCTCGTTGATCAATAATGCATTTATCATCAGTAAATAAATATTCTACTGGATCTTCAATTGTGATTATATGATCTTGACGAATATGATTTATTTCATCAATTAAAGCTACTAAAGCAGCTGATTTGCCTTGCCCAGAAGGACCAACTACCAAGAAAAAACCCTGAGGAGCTTTAGCAAAATTATGACAAATAGATGGCAAGCTTAATTCATCGATCGTTCTAATCTTATTTGGTATTAAACGCATAGCAATACTAACTTGACCAAGTTGATGATAAATATTAACTCTAAATCTGCTTTTATCTTGATAAGCATAAGACAAATCAACGTCTCTCTGGCTTAAAAATTGTTCTTTACGATCTGGTGGCATAAGAACAGAAGCCAAGCTCATTGTATCTTCTTTAGTTAAAACAGGATATTTATCATAAGCCACTAAAGAACCATGAACCCTAAGAGTTGGAACACGACCAGACGAAAAATGAACATCACTGGCGTCCTCTTTAATCGCTAAATCTAAAATTTCTTCAAGTCTTTTTTTATAATCAGTCATTTTTTTATAATATTAAATTTTATCTAATATTTCTTTTACTCTAGTAACCACAGCTGTTGGCGTAAAATGCGCTTTAATAATATATTCTTGAGCTCCTAATGCTAATCCTTTTTCTACTTCATTTTTTTGACCCAAATTAGTTAATAAAACGATTGGAATTTCCCTTAACTCCTCTTTCTCTTTTATTTTTTTTAATACTTCAAAACCATCCATTTTGGGTAAGACAATATCTAAAAGAACTAAATCAGGACGAAATTCTTCAATTTTAACTAATCCCAATTTACCATCAGACGCTACTTCTGTTTCAAAGTTATTTTCAATAAATTTAGCTGCATACATTTCACTAAGAAATGGATCATCTTCAATAATTAATATTTTTTTCATAATTATTTATGGATAAATTATATTTTCTCCTTTTATTCTATTTAAAATAGAATTTGTTTCTAAATTAAAAATTAATTCGTAATTACTTTCATCATCAAATGATTCATAGTAATATTTATATATTACTCCATCCATTTCCATATTTAATGGATCAATGGGCACTCCAGACATATTCCCACTATCAATTAATCCTTGCGACATAAGATCGCTACTTCCATTAATTTCAATTGGATTGCCTCCAGAATCAGGATAAGAAGAATAATCATTATAATACATTGATAATCCTTCTTGAACAACTTTAATATCTACTACCCTGCGAGAATCCCGACTTTTAGATCTAACAGTATCGACACTAAACAAAATAATTGTCGCTAAAAGTCCTAAAATTGCTATTACTACTAAAAGTTCTATTAATGTAAATCCCTGTTTTGCCAACAGACAAGTTTTATTTTTCATGATTTTATTAATTTATTATTTTTAATCTTCGACCATTCTAATCATTTCTTCAAAAGAAATAATACCTTGAAGTGATTTTGCAATTCCATCTTGCTTCATGGTAATCATGCCTTGTTCTATGGCCTCTTCTTTTATCATATTCTCACTTGATTTTTGAACAATAATATTTTCTAATTTAGGAGTCATTCTTAATATTTCATAAAGAGCAATTCTTCCTTTAGTTCCTTTGTTACCACAAAATTTACATCCAACTGGTCTATAAATTTTAAATGGCTTCTTCCAAGGAAATAATTTTCTATGTATTGGATTTAAATCAGCCAATTCTTTTTCAATCAATTCAGTAATTTCTGGTGAAGCATTAATTTCTTCTTTACATTTTTCACAAAGTCGTCTTACTAATCGTTGAGCAATCATTAGATTCAACGAAGAAGGCAAAAGGAAAGAATCAATCTTCATGTCGATCAAGCGAGGAATTACACCAATTGCATTATTAGTATGTAAGGTAGAAAGTAAAATATGTCCCGTAAGAGCAGAATGAATAGACAATTCAGCTGTTTCTTGATCTCTAATCTCTCCTACCATGATTATATCTGGATCTTGTCTTAAAATATGACGCAAGCCAGAAGCAAAGGTATATCCTATCTCTGGCATAATTTGTGACTGATTAACTCCTTCAATAAAATATTCAACAGGATCTTCTAAACTAACAATATTCACACCTTCTTGGTTTAATTTATTAAGAATAGCATAAAGAGTAGTTGATTTACCTGAACCAGTCGGACCTGTAATTAAAATCATTCCAAATGGCTGTTTAATCTCTTTATTCAAAACTTCTAAATTATATCCTTCTAATCCTAAATTAACAAAATCTTTCAATCCAGATGATGGATCTAGGACTCTTAAAACTACTTTTTCTCCTCCAGCTGTCGGCAATGTAGAAACTCTAAAATCAATTTTCTTTCCTGCAACTACTGTATGAAATCTACCATCTTGAGGCATCCTTGTTTCATCAATCTTTAAATCAGAAAGTATTTTAATCCTTGAAACGACAGACGAATGAATCTCTTTAGGCAGAAACAAGCTAGTATGAAGAATGCCATCGACTCTAAATCGAACTTTAACCCTATCGCCAACTAATTCGATGTGAACATCTGAAGCATTTCCATCAGTAGCATGTCTTAATATAACTGCAACTATTTTAGTTATTGGAGCTTCAGCAACAATTCTTTCAGCCATTTCTCTCGGCTTGCCCTTAAGAGATTTCATTTCTCCTTCTAATTTTATTTCTTCTTCTAATTCTTTAAGAGCCTTTCCAACCTCGCCATGAAAACTCTTATACTGTTTTAAAATATTCTTAAAATCAATTTCAGTAATAATATAAATCTTTGATTCTAATCCACTTCTACGCGTAATAAATCTTAAAGCTTCTTTAGCCTTAAGATTCTCTGGATCAACCATACCTACTTCAAGAATATTCTCTTGTCTAGAAATAGGAACAAATTTATAAAAAGAAGCTGCTTCTTCTGGAATTTCTTTTAAAACCTCAATTGGAATTTCTTTATTAGTTAAATCAATAAAAGGAATTTTTAATATCTTTGCTTTATCTTTTACTATTTTTATATCCTGTTCCATACTAATATGGCAAAAATGGATTTTGCCTACCTTTTTCTTCTATTTCTAAGGGCCATTGACCATATGTTTTTAAATCTTGAAAATTTGAGGTCTTTAGAAAATTAACATCAAAATTAATTTTTTCTATAATTTTTTCTATACGAACATCTTTGTCTCCTAATTGTTCTTCAGTATTCACTGGAATAAAAGAAGAACGCCAAAGCTTAAAATACAAAATGGTGATGATAATAAAAATCACTAAAACAAAAACAATTAATAGTATTTGTTGTTTTTTATCTTGAGAAAAACTCAATGAATCTTTTTTAAAAAAAATAGATTTTAAGTTCATAAATATTATTGATAATACACTAATACTCCTAATGTAAATTTAAAAACAGAACTTTCTGCTTCATATTTTTTAAAACCAATTGTTCTAACGTCCATTAAACGAATATTATTTCCCAAAGATTCTAAATAACTCTTAAGTCCACTATATGAACCGTTTAATACTATTTCAAAAGACAAGTAAGGAAATTCTGATAAAAGTTTATCAGACTGTCCTGCTCTTGCTCTGCCTATGGAAACAGCATTTTTATCTTTTCTATTAATCTCTTCATCAAAATTCATTGATTCTAATAAAAGACCATTATTTGAGGCCAATAATTCAAACTGATTTATTAAATATGGAATATCTTTTTCATTAGGTAGGGCCAAAAAAATATCATTCATATCTACTCCAATCTCTTGATAGTCCTGTTCTAATTTTTGAATATTAAGTAAAAGAGTTTCAATATTTTTTGTTTCTTGTTCTTGTTTGATTATATCCATTTTCAACATTTTAATTGAATTCCAAAGTGGATCAATAAAAACAAAAAACAAAATAACACCGAGTAATAAATTAATTGAAATAATAATAGATTTTTTATTCATAATTATTTTGAATGTAAAAAACTAGAATTTAATATAATTTCTAAATCTGAACCGACTAAACCGCTTCTCTCTAATTTAACCTCTGAAAAAATTACAGATTTTATTCGTGGATCTTCTTCAAAAATAACTACTTGCTTAGCAAGAGAACTGTAATTATCTGCCTCTATCCCTAAATTAACTAATAATTCATTCAAATTAACGCTAAAATCATTATACTGAACCAATGGAAGAGTTAATTCTTCAATTGTTTCTAAAAGATTCAAAGAATAAATTCGTTTATTTATAATGTCTTTAAAATTATCAATCTTTTCTTTTAAATCCATAAAATTATTTTCTAAATCAAGATCTCTCTGATTTTGTAATTTTTCAACTTTTTGAACTAAAATTTCTTTATTTTCATTTAAATTAATCTTATATCCCCACAATCCGAAAGAGATTAGAATAATACTAATTAATAAAACAAACGATAAAACAAATAAAGAATTAGCTTTAAATGTAAATTTTCCAAAAAACTTAAGTAGACCATTTCCAGACAGTTTTGAACCACTACCGATTCCTTCCTTCTTATATTTTTCTGGCATTAATTTGATATCCATATTTTTAAATTTTTTATTCTTCTCTCATAGCTAATCCTACAGCTACTGCCAAAGAAGAACTTATTTTTTTTAATACTGGACCGAGAGAATCAGGATAAGATACTCTAGCGAATGGATTACCAATAGAAGAATCTAAAGATAGTCTATTCGATAAGTCATCAACAAATCCAGATAAATGAATTCCTCCTCCAGCTAAAATACCTTTTTCAATTTTTCTACTATACTTATTTTGATAAGAATCAATAATCTTTTTGATTTCAATAATGATTGCTCCTAAAGAAAATTGCACAATTTCTTCTAATTGAGGATTGAGTTCAAATGATTTATCTTTATCAGCTAATCTTTTCTTTAAATATTCTGCTTTTTCCGAATCAATATTCATATGCTGAACAATTGATTTAGTTATTTTATTTCCTCCCATTTCTAAATTATGAGTCACTCTAATAAAGCCATCATCAATAATGCTAACATTGATAGAACGAGCACCGCTATCAATTAGAATAATAACACTTTTATCATTACCTATCAAAGACCTGGATAAACTAAATGTTTCTCCTTCGATTCCTTTAAGATTTAAACCAGCTAATTTAGCTATTTCATTATAGTCATTAATAATTTTCTTTGGCACAGCAATAAGTAATACTTGCTTTTTCCCCCCACTACTAGATGAACCCACTATGCTCCAGTCTAAAATTACTTCAGTGATAGGAATTGGAATATATTTTTTTGCTTCAAATGGTATTGCTGTTTTAATTTCTTTCTCTGTCATATCAGAAAAATCAATTAATGTATAAAAACTAGAATAAACCGGAACTGAAAAATATGTATCTTTTGATTTGATTTTAGCTTTTATAATCGTTTTCTTAATCATCTCTGCTATCTCTTCATTAGAAATTTTTAAATCCTCTGCATCAGATTCTTTCTTTTTTGTTTTTAAATATTTTTCTAAAGAAAAAATTGCATAATTAATTAGCTCATTTCTCTCTTCTTCTTTTTTTATTTCAACTATTTTAATAGCTGAAGCACTAATATCAATACCTAAATGAGTATTTATCTTTTTTTTAAATAAAAACATTATTTTAGTTTTTCCCTTTTCTTTATCTATAAAAAATTATAGCATAAATTAAAGGAATAGAAAAACTATTTATGTGGAAAACTATTTTAAGCATATTTTTTCCAATTCATTGTCTCGGATGCAACCAAGAAGGCTCTTTTATATGTTTTAATTGTTTTAATAAATTACCACTTAATACTAAGTTACCATCAGATAATTTATTAATTGCTAGTTATTATGAAAATCCTTTAATTAAAAAAATAGTTCATCGTTATAAATATGATTTTGTAAAAGAATTAGCAAAACCATTAGGATTATTAATGATTAAAAAATTAAATAATTTTCCTAATAATTTTAATAAGAATAATTCTATTTTAATTCCAGTTCCATTGCATAGGAAAAGACTTAAATGGAGAGGATTCAATCAAGCTGAATTATTAGCTCAAGTTATTAGTCAGGAATTAAATATTCCAATGATTAATAATCTTCTAATCAGAACAAAACATACCCTACCTCAAGTAAAATTAGAAAATTCTAAACAAAGAAAAGAAAATATTAACAATGCCTTTAGTCTAGAGGTCGGACCTAAGAGGCCGTGCCTTAAAAATGACAGCATACAAAAGAGGCTTGTCCTTAATAATGATGTCCCTTTGGAAAAGGGGCGTCATTTTAAGGACGACGCCTCTGGATTAATTAAAAACAAAACTATCATCCTCATAGACGACATCTCCACCACCGGCGCCACATTGAAAGAATGCACTAAAGCATTAAAACCCTTAAACCCCAAAAAGATCATTGGTTTAGTTATAGCTCGGGGATAATAAAAAAAATACCCAGACGGGTATTTTTTAAATTCCTCAAAAAACAACATTAAGATTAATCAATAAATTTAAAAGTAGAAAAATTAATTTTTATAAATTCTATTTAATTCATACCAGAAGGCGGGGCAGAGATAGGATGCCAAATCCCTTTTGATTCTACGCACTTATTAAATCCAAATTCACCACATTCTTTTCCATCTGAAAAAATACAAAAATTTTCTCCGTCTCTTACTACAAAACTACCTCCGTTATCAAAGCAAAGTCTTTCGGGTGGAGTCATTGTTTCTTGTTTATCTTTAATTTCAATAAATTTGAAAGTAGATAATATCTCATCTATTATATTATTATACTTATGATCAAAAGGATAATCAGTATTATTTATAGTTGACTGGCCTATTGATAGAATAAAATCATTGTAATTCATAAAGATACGATTAGAAACCTTATTAAGAGAAATATTTTTAATAGATATATTTTTTGCTGCCAATCCTTTAAATTGAATATCTTCAACTTTTGTAATTTCTTGATTACTATTAGACCCAGCTCCAACTTCAGGAATAGATTTATCTTTATAAATTGTAAATATTGAATCTGAAGCTATTGTCTGTGGTCCAAACCCTATAAATCCATCATTTTCTATTTTTCTCCAATTAGTAGGATGCTTCAACTCGAATCCATACTCTTCATTCCTATACATCTGCCAATCGGCTGTTGGGTCAATAACTTCTGGACACTCTGCAAATTCACAATCTGGAGAGATTCTTCCAACTGAAGAACCATCAGGGCAAACCTTAGCATCCATTTTACATGCAATCGGCTCGTCAGAAGTAAAATAATAATACGCAGCGTAACCGGACATAGCTATTGCTGCAACGCTTATTAAAATAATTAAAACAACAATCCAAACAGACATGCTTTGTTTTTGAGGTACTTCTGGTTGAGGTTCTTGTTCCTGAATATTTGGTTGTGGTGGCTGATTTTCTAATTGATCCATATGTTTTAATTTTAACATAGATATATTAATTAATAGTTGTGGATAGACTAAATTATTGATGGAAATAATTTTTCACAGCAAAATCAAATTGTTCTATAAATATTTTCTTAATATATGAAAGATTGTTTTGTTCGTAAAATAATAGCATAGCCTTTTTATATTCTATGGCATCAACATTACGATAAGATAACATTGATTTGTCGTTGGCATGCAAAATTGCATTAGCAATGATACGAGAAGTGCGCTTATTGCCATCTTCAAATGGTTGGATATAGGCGATCATTATTAAAACAACAAACGCCTTAGCAAAAGGATTTTCTACTTTCTTTAAAGTTTCTATTAATTTTTGCATAGCCTTATTAATTTCTATTTTCTTTGGCAATGGCCTATAAATTGTCCCAGTAATTCCAACTGAATGATTCCTAAAATCATTCTTTATTCCAGTGCCTTCTGTTAATAGCCTATGAATCTTTTTAATTTTGTTAATATTAATTGTTTTAAGATAATCATCATTGCCCAAAATAAAATCTAGTACCCTTTTGTGATTCAAAATCATTTGTGCTTCTACTTTATCTTTTCCCTTGGCATAGTGCAATTCCTTAATAAGTGCTTCCGTTTCTAATAGAGTATAAGTATTCCCTTCTATTTCCGAAGATTTCCAAGACAATTCTATTATCAATCGTTCCCATTCTCGCTGTAAAATTGTTGGACTTTCTTTTTGAAGCTTGTTTTTAGTGTGAATATATTTATTATTAATACTTCGCAATCGACTTATTTCTTTTGACGTAAAAAGATTGTCGTCTAATAAAAGAAAGGTGTTATTATTAAAAGATGACATGGCGTCCCGATTATTAAAAGAAGATGAAAAATATTTCTCCACATCAACCTTTTCAAACATTAGATATCGTGAAGATATTTTATAAACAACGGATCGTCCCTGTCCTTGTTTTTTTAACAAATTATTTTTTACTAACAATGATAAATCTCTAACAACAGTTAGTCTCTCAACACCAAATTCTTCTTTGATAATTACAAAAATGTCTTTTGTTTGAAAGTTTTTTTTCTTTTTTGCAAAATCAATAATAAATTTTTGCCGGTCATTGTGTTTTAAATTTTTCATATATTGAACTATATCATTTTTACTACAAATACCACTTTAATTGTATCATTTATGATACAAAAAAACAATATATGGAATAAAAAATGATACAATATATCTTGCCACTTAGGATAATTTTAGTCTTTAAGCTATAAACCCAAATCTCCACTGGAAAATTTGGTTTTCACTAATCAGAATTATTAGCAGAAGAAATAGGAAAATAAAATATCAAACAAGCGTTTAGTCTAGAGGTCGGACCTCGATAACTAAACCAAAAAGCCCCCGAAGGAGCTTTCTGGCAACCCACACAACAACAAATTTTGTTAGTTGTATGATTACCCGCAAAATACTTTGCAAGGATTGTCATTCATAGTTTAACGCATCAGAAATCCTTGTCAAGTGGCTATCGGCAAATTGTCCACAATTAGCTGGGGACGAGAATTGAACTCGTATCTTGCGGGTGACAATCCTGCTCATAATTCCATTATACGACCCCAGCTAACTATGGATAATTTAACCCTATTCTATCACTTTTAAAAAATCAGTCAAATCATCAACGCGTATATTTTAATTAGAAAAAGCCACTATACCAGATATAATAACTCTATATTTAAACCAACCAAAAAAAAGTTTCTAAAACTTCTCGCCCGGGGTTGATTGACTGTTAAGAAACAAAATGGTAAATTAATATCAAAGGAAGAGTCGGATAATGGTATTCCAACACCCTGCTAAGGTGTCGCCCCTTGTGGGCTTGCGGGTTCGAATCCCGCCTCTTCCGCCAAGAAAGACAATCTGGGAGAGGTCGCATAACGGTTATTGCACCAGTCTTGAAAACTGGCGCCCTTTTGGGCTTGAGGGTTCGAATCCCTCCCTCTCCGCCTTCGCCACGCTGAAGCGTGGCTGCGGCGCGACAAAGTCCGCCAGCAGACACGCAAAAGCGGGATAAATATATAATAAATATGTATTATGTCTATAGCTTAAAATGCAAAAATGGCTATTATATCGGTTGCACAAATGATCTCAAAAAAAGATTATACAGACACGAAAAAGGACAAATAGCAGCAACAACAAATCGCTTGCCTATAAAATTAGATTTTTATTTTGCAATTAAAGATAAATATATTGCCTTTGAATTTGAAAAATATTTAAAATCAGGTTCTGGTCGAGCATTTGTTAAAAAACATTTTATAAATCATAATTATGGAAGAAAATAATAATCAAATCGAATGGGTTGCTCCTGAATTTGAGCAGCATCAAAAAAGTAAATCTTGGTTTATTACAATAGGAATAATTTCTGGAATATTATTCCTATTAGCAATTTTCACTAAAAATATTCTATTTGCCCTATTAATCGGTTTAAGCTATTTTACTATATCTAGTTATGCTATAAAAAAACCTAAGAACATTAAAATAACTATTACTTCAAAAGGAATTAAAATTGAACAAACCCTTTATGCATTTGAAAACCTTAGATCATTTTGGATTTTCTATAACCCTCCTGAAATAAAAGAATTAAGTTTAAGAAGCAAAAAAATGATTATGCCCTACATTAAAATACCGATTGGAGAACAAAATCCTGTTGAAATTAGAAAAATATTAATTAAATATATTCCAGAAAAAAAACACAAAGAATCATTAATTGACAATGTCTCTCGTCAAATAGGATTCTAAGATATGTCCTCGTAGCTCAACTGGACAGAGCGTTTCCTTGCGGTGGAAGAGGTTGCAGGTTCGAGTCCTGCCGAGGATACTAATGAATATAAATACCAAAATAGAAGAGATCCAAAAGGTAGGTCCTGTATATTTGAAAAAGCTTCATAGGCTTAACATCAAAACTATTCAGGATCTTTTTTTTCATTTTCCACATCGCTATGATGATTTTAGTCAAATAACTTCTATTAGAGATTTAAAACAAGGACAAATTTCAACTATTCAAGCAAAGGTTGTTGAAATAAAAAACACTCGCCTTTTCCATAGAAGAATGGTTTTAACTGAAGCATTAGTTAAGGATGACACAGGGACTATTAAGGTTACTTGGTTCAATCAACCATATTTAATTGAAACGCTTAAAAAAGAAGTATCTGTTAATCTTTCTGGTAAGCTAACTTTTGCTAAAAAAGTTCTTTGTCTTTCTAATCCATCTTATGAATTAACCAAAAAAGATACCGTTCATACGGGAAGATTAGTTCCAATATATCACGAAACAGAAGGATTAAGCTCTCGTTATCTTCGTTATTTAATTAAACCAATTCTTTATTTAGCAAAAGAAATAAATGATTTCTTACCTATCGAAATTAAAAAACAATTTCAGTTAATGGATTTAAATCAAGCAATTGAACAAATTCATTTTCCTAATAATATTTCTGCCGCGCAAAAAGCTCGTCAAAGATTAAGTTTTAATGAGCTTTTTTTAATACAACTAATTACACTTAAACAAAAACAAAAATTAAACCAAGAAACAGCAATCAATATTCCATTCAATGAATCATTGATTAAAACATTTGTTAAAAACCTACCTTTTAAATTAACGGATGATCAAAGAATAGCTGCTTGGGAAATCTTTCAAGATTTATCTAAAAAACAACCAATGAATCGCCTACTCAATGGAGATGTTGGTTCTGGTAAAACCATCGTTGCTTTAATGACCGGATTAGAAGTTGTTAAAAAAGGATATCAAATAGCACTTATGGCACCAACTGAAATATTAGCAAAACAACACTTTGAAACATTTAATAATTTTCTTAAGAAATATAAGTTAAAAATAGCTCTATTAACAAGAACAGACAAAGAAGTTAATAGTAAAAAGGAAATAACTAAACTAGAACTTAAAAAACAAATAGCTCAAGGGAAAATAGATATCATTATTGGAACCCATGCGCTCATTCAAGAAAGTATATCTTTTAAGAATTTAATATTAGCTATTATTGATGAACAACATAGATTTGGAGTAGCTCAAAGAGCTGCATTACAAAAGAAGGTTTATCAAATAAAAGACGGCCTTTCTACCGTTCCTCATTTATTATCTATGACAGCTACTCCTATCCCTAGAACATTGTCTTTAACTATTTATGGAGACCTAGATATTTCTTTAATCAAAAAAATGCCAAAAGGCAGAAAAAAAATTATTACTAAACTCATTACTCCAAATGATCGCCAAAAAGCATATGATTTTATAAGAAAGCAAATCAAACAAAAAAAACAGGCTTTTGTTGTTTGTCCTCTAATTGATGAATCTGAAAAAATGGCTCTTAAATCAGTTATTCAAGAATATAAAAAACTTTCTAAAGAAATTTTTCCTGATTTTAAAATTGCTATGCTGCATGGAAAATTAAAACCTAAAGAAAAAGAAGAGATTATGAAAGATTTTAAAAATAGAAAAACAGATATTTTAATTTCTACTTCAGTGATAGAAGTTGGAGTTGATATACCTAATGCTACCATAATGATAATTGAAGGAGCTGATCGTTTTGGGTTATCTCAACTTCATCAATTCAGAGGAAGAATTGGCAGAGGAATTCATCAGTCATATTGTTTCTTATTCACAGACTCAAATGCTAAAAAAACAAATGAACGACTTAAAGCAATCTTAACAGCTAAAGACGGATTTGAATTAGCTGAAAAAGATTTAAAAATACGTGGACCCGGAGATTTTATAGGAATAAGACAATCAGGTTTACCAGATTTAATAATGGCTTCGTTAGATGATTTAGATTTAATTAAAAAAAGCCGCGAAGCAGCAAATATAATAATAGAAAAAAATATTTCAAACCCAGAGATAGAAAACAAACTCAAACAATTTCAAAATATTATTCACATGGAATAACCCTTGACAAAATCAGTTATATGATGTAAAATGTTTATAGTTTAAAAATTGAATACCCTGAGGAGGATAAAGAAATGCTATTATTAGATACAGAGAGTATAAAGGAAAGGTTGGAAGAGAAAA
>CAYTNU010000003.1:16623-20975 GCA_964439515.1 uncultured Candidatus Saccharibacteria bacterium
TTAGGAGTTACCCAAAATCCCATATACTTACCTAGCAATAAACGGGTTTGAGCTTCTAATCCAGGCAAAGCTCCAAAAACAAGAATTGTAAAAGGGATTAAAATCCATTGGATAATCATTCCTAAATATTTAATGATACCTTGTCCTTTTGGTCTTTTAGGTAAAAGAAGTGTACTATAGATAGCAGAACCAACTAAGCCAATCATAGCAATTGTCATTAGAAATCTAGTTACACGAGGTAAATTATATGACAAAACAGTAATATTAAAACTATCTCCACCGAGATACAAAGGTAACCAACCAAGAAGAAAAATTAAAATTGCATTAGTTGCCCATGACCAAAATCCTTCTAATTGCACCCAAGTCCAATGCCATTTTTTACGATTAGAAATCTTCTTATTCTTCCAAAAACCAAAAAATAGATAAGGAACATTTTCTACTCCCCAACCCCAACGTCGTTGTTGCTTATAGACATTAATAGATGTTTTTAAAAAAGTTGGAGCTAAATTCGCATCCATTGAAACTGGATAATTCAAAGGAATTACACTATAGTCCGCATCATAATAAAGAAGATTCTGCCAAAATATACGAGAATCTTCAGAGACCATATTAACAGGCCAAAAATCAACTTCAACTAATGTTTTGAAACTCAATGATTGAGAAGAAAAAGTAGAAAGACGTTCTGGTCTTTGTTGCTGAATCATTTGCCAAAAAGTTCCAGAAGTAGCGACTACTCTAGAAACACAGGGAGCTTGCCAAATATTATTATTAAAAACAGGCACCGGCTGATAACTCGTTCTTGTTGGCTTTTCGGCTGTTAAATAATAATAAGTTAAACAAGAAAAATATTTTGGATAAGCCCTAGTATCAATATCAAAAGCAGAGACAACAATATCTTCATAGGGAATATTCAAAAAATCAATAATTTTTTCTTTTACTTGTATTCCTGCCCAAGTACTATTAGCTCCCTTTCCAATTATTTCCCCTTCAATATCTTTTGGATGAACTGTAATCAAAAATTTATAAAATTTATCAGCAAATTCTTTTTCAATTATACGGGCTGTTTCTTTGGCCTCTTCTCCGGCTCTTTCTTCTGTAGCTAAAACAATAATCATTTTATCTTTTAAATAATCAGAATCAACAATCGCTTGAATAGTTCCTCTAACTACTTCTAATGGTTCTTTATAAAAAGGCAAAATAATTAAATGATGAATTCTCTGCCAATTTTTCTGTTGTTTAACTTTTTCCATCCAGTCAATCTTTATATTCTTTTTCATTCTCCTATAACTCATTCTTAAATGTACAGAAAAATATATAGTTTTAAGAACCCAATAAACATCAAAGGTAATAATAAAAACAGCAACCCAAACTGGTCTAAGCCAAGAAAGAGAAATAACACTTAATAAAGTAGCCCATGCCAATGCACCAGGCAAAATCTCAAAAACCCGATAGATAAATTTTTCTTTCGGGTCTTTTAAGTCACTTGCTTTACCAAGCTTTAAATAATATTTATCTTTAGATAACATCGGTCTATTCTGATGGAACAATAATCCCTTTGTTTTTGGCTAGATTATCATATATTAAATCAGTTGTAATATTATTCAGTTTTCCTTTTATTTCTTGCTGACAAGATTTATCTATCGCTTTATATTGAATATTAGTTAATAAATTTAAAATACTATTAATATCTTGATCTGCTGGAATTAAACCAATTTCAAAACCAATTTTATAATTTCCTTTATTTTTATCTACTTGATCAACTGTCCAAATTACTTTTTTACTAACTTCTCCATATTTTAAGCTTCCGGACAAAGCTGTTTTATTGTTAGTCCAAACGACATTATCAGGCAATTCCGCAGAGATTTCAAAATTATTTAAATCTTTATTATTCTGAATTATTTCCCAAAAAATCCAATAATTAGTCTGAATATCAACCACTGGAGGCAAAGGACCAATTCCTAACTGATCTCCCTGAGAACCATAGTAATAACCTGCTGATAATATTTTAATAGCAGGCATTAGACAAACAAATTCTTCTTGTTCTTTTGAATCATCTGGTTTATCTATGTCTTCGTCTATATCTTCATCGGAATGATCTCCTTCTTCACTGATAATTCCAGCTATATTACTAGTTAATAAATTAATTTCTTTAATTGTTATTTTACAAGAATACCAGACTGAAGCAAAAGATATTATTATAACAACTAATAAAAATATATAAGATTTTTTTGATATTTGATTATTCATATTAATTTAAAAATTACTTGTTCCTATTAAAATTTCACTAAATCCATCTTTATTTAAATCATCGCTCATTACCATTATACCATCTTTATTATTTTCATCATAAGCCATAAATTCACTAAGTAATTCACCCTGTTGATTAAATACCTTAACATGAGGTCCTCCAGTTGGTCCAGCGCCAGTAATTATTTCATCAAAATCGTCATTATTAATATCGCCGACTGCAACATTGACTCCGCCTCTAAAGTTTTCATCATAAGCCATAAATTCATTTAAAATTTCACCTTGCTGATTGAATATCCTAACATGAGGACCGCCACTAAAACCAGTTCCAGTTACTATTTCTTCAACTCCGTCATTATTAATATCACCGACTGCAACATTAACTCCACCTCTAAAATTTTCATCATAAGCCATAAATTCACTAAGTAATTCACCCTGTTGATTAAATACCTTAACACGAGGAACATTGCCGATCCCAGCTGAACTAACTATTTCCTTTAAATAATCTCTATTAAAATCACCAACTGATAAAGATATATTTCCATTAAAATCATATGCTTTTATTTCTTTTATTTTCTGATTGTCTTTATATATCAAAATATTCTCATTATCAGCAATCAATGTTTCATCAGAATTATCATTATCTAAATCTGTTAATAAAACCTTAATATTACCTTGAAAATTATCTTTAAACATGAAAAATCCGTTTTGAGATTGTTTCCCGTTTTTATTAAAAACTCTTACAAAATTACCATTATTAAAACTATTATTCCTGATTTCTTTATTTGCTTTTAATAATACAATACCATCATTTGATTCTAATTTAATTAAATTAGTTTTTATTCCATTATTAACCCTTCTATCCTGTGTCCCATTAATTGTCTCAAACTCTTCATTATTAAAAAAATAATTTTGTTTTTGACCTGTTGAGTTTACTAAGATAATTCCTTGTTCAAAATCCCTACGCCAAAGTCCTGGCTTAATTTTTTGATTATCTAATTCAAGTAAATTATATGGATCAGAAACTGACTTGCCTAATCTAACGTCATACTCATCATACCACCAAGTCTGAGCATGTGATTGATCACCAGAATCAAAAGAATAATAACCGTCACCCAACAATGTACTAGTTAATCCAAAGCGCATTTCTTGATAACTACTCATTACTCCTCTATTGTCAGTATTAGCATTAACAATGACTATCTGTGGTGATTTAATTTTTAAAGGTAAATCATTTAAATAATATTCAATTATATCTGTCCAATTATTATCTGTTAAATGAGGACTAGGAAAATTTTCTATCATTAATCCATCTAATTCATTTTCATAACTATTAATTTTAGCTAAATTAATTATCAATGGGATAAGACCTATTTTTGATTTTGTCTGATTTAATAATTCTTGCATTTGCTCTTTCCAATATTTATTAGTCAAATCAACATTATCTCTCTCTCCATCTCCATTAATATCAATATCACTATTATTAAGCCATCCAATATCAGCGAAAACCATATCATAAAAAATTCCATCCCAAACATTTCTATCGACTATATCCTCTTTAACTAAATTAGAAAGATGATTAACCCATTCATCTCCTAGGTCAACAAATTTAATTGTTGGCCAAATATTAGATAGGTTAATAATTTCTCCAGAACTATCTTTTAACCACCAATCTTCATTATTTACTTTTTCATAATTAATTTTACGTAAACGTGCCCATGAACTCAAATCTTGAACATTAACACTCTGACTCGGAATATATGCAAAAAACTTAATATTAGGATTATCTTTTTCAATTTGAAAAAATATATTTGTATCAATTGTTTGAACATCAACATCTAAAATCAATAAATCATATTTTGCTAGATTATCATAATATCCTTTTAAAATTAATGGCTGAAGATAATAATTAGCCAAACGAGGAAAATCCTCTTTAATTTCAAAAGCTTTAACAGAAAAACTAAAAGTCCCTCCTAGGGACAATATTAAAAAAAATACCAACCATTTTCCTTTCATATAAAAAAGAATAGCACGTAAATGCTATCCTGTCAAATTACAAAGCAGGCGTGTTTAACACCTGCTCTTTTTTTAGAATTAGCGAGAGG
>CAYTNU010000003.1:21075-25436 GCA_964439515.1 uncultured Candidatus Saccharibacteria bacterium
CACTTTTTTTGGCCCCTCGTTAACTTTATTTTATTATACTAAGATTTATTATTAAAATCAAGTAGCCCACCTAGGGCTAAGTTGGAACATTATTGAATGTACCATAGGGACTCTACGCACAATAAAAATGTCTTAAAACAAGGCTCGGAGAAAATATCGTTATCTATGATTTAGAACTTATTTTACATCTTTTTCAAAACAATCTTAAACAATTTCTGCCCCCTTAAATCTTGTATCTCCTTATAAATAGTTTTATACCTTTTACCTGCTAACTTTTCTATTTCTTCTGGCGAATAAAAATAATTAGTTCTAATTCCAAGTTCGTCTTCTTTCATAATTTCTCTATAGTTCCCGTACTTAAGAGAAATATAGAATATCCCCTTATCAGCTAATACTTTGTAAAGTTTATCTAAAATTTTTTTAGTATCATCCCAGTTGGAATGAATTAATGAAGAAAAAGCAAAAATAATATCTATATTTTCGGGAAAATCAAATGTTTCAAAATCAGCAACCTCAAATTTACCGTCAGAAATTTCTTTCTTTGCTATTTTTATTAGTTCCTTAGAGATATCAATTCCAAGATAGTTACTTGTATATTTTAATATTTCTTTAGCATCCCTTCCATTCCCGCATCCGATTTCAACCACCTTTGGATCATCTTTTTTTATAAGACTAAATGCTCTTTTGATATCACCTACTCTAGTTCCGATTTCATTAAACTTTTTAGCAAAAGCGAGCGCATTTTTATTGTAAGATTCCGTTGTTTGAGTTTTTCTATTCATATAATTAAATTTTACCACCAAAAAATTCTAACGTCCACGCCCCCTATTAAAAATAACCGTATAGATAAACGGTTATTTTAAGTGCTCCTCCGATGGGACGATTTTCGAACCTTTAATTGGCTAGATAATTTTAAAACCTATTTATTAAATAACCCATTAGTCATCTCTGAAAATACAAATAGGGTCCGACCATTAGTCAAACCCCATTAGCATTAAATTAAACTTCCAATAGGGCTCCGCATGCTGAATGTCGTCGTGGACTATAAAAGCTTTAGTAGCTATAAATAATTTTATTTTATTTATTATAAAATGTGGTAGTCTGTTACATTGAGAATTTATGTCATGATGGTAAGAGCTTGAATCAAATTCCTATCCCTTATTTTCTAAAATCGACAACATCAAAATATAAATTATTTTTTTAACTTTAATTTTAACCGTAATAATATCTTTAATTTATAAACTTATTTTTTTCTTTCTTTTTTTACAAATTTGCCTTAATAATTTAACGATTAAAAACTTATCCACATTAACACTATTTTCGCTTTTCTTTCGCTATGGTATAATATTAACATATAGATAAATATTATGCTAACTAAAAGACAAAAACAAATATTGGATTATATCAAAGAATTCATCAAAGAGAATGATTATGCACCAACTATTGAAGAAATAAAAAATCATTTTCGTCTCTCATCTTTAGCAACCGTTCATAAGCACATAGAGAACTTAAGAAATAAAGGATATCTTAGAAAAATAGAGAATCAGCCAAGATCTATTCAATTAAATGATAAAAGAAAACTATCTGATTTAATTCAAATTCCCTTGCTTGGAATTATCACAGCTGGACAGCCAATCGAAGCAATAGAAATGCATAACGAAAAAATTTCTATTGCATATCGTGACCTCCCTGGCAATGTCAATGATTTTTACGCCTTAAGAGTCAAAGGCAATAGCATGATTGATGAAGGAATTTTTAATAGCGACATTGTCGTAATAAAGAAGCAATCAGTAGCTGAGAATGGTCAAACCGTAGTGGCAATCATAGACGATAATAAAGCAACTCTAAAAAAAATTTACAGAGAAAATAACAGATTCAGATTACAACCAGCCAATCAGTCTATGCTTCCATTATACAGAAAACAAGTTGAAATAAGAGGAGTAGTCTATAAAATAATCCGAAGCTTTACTGATACGGCTAAGTCTGTAAATAAAAAGCTGTTAAAAACGATTGATCTTTTTGCAGGTATTGGAGGTATAAGATTGGGATTTGAAAAAGCCGGATTCAGGACTGTTTTCTCAAATGATTATGAATCGCAATGCGAAACTACTTACAATCTTAATTTTCCAGAAAGCAAGTTAATTGTTGAAGATATAAGAAAAATTGGAATAAATGATCTACCCGAATTCGATTTTTTGCTCGGAGGATTCCCTTGCCAGGCTTTTTCAATTGCTGGACACAGACAAGGATTCAAAGACGAAAAAGGACGAGGCAATCTATTTTTTGATATTGCAAGGATCATAGAAGCCAAAAAACCAACTGGATTTTTACTTGAGAATGTTAAAAATCTACAAGGGCACGACGAGGGCAGAACATTTAGGACAATAAAAGAAACGTTAGAAGATCTCGGCTATTATATAAAAGCTAAAGTTCTCAATAGCATGAATTATGGCAATGTCCCACAAAACAGAGAAAGAGTATATATTGTCGGATTTAAAAATAAAAAACACGCAGACAAATTTAATTTTCCAAATCCTATTAAATTAAAAACAAAAATATCTGATTTACTTGAAAGTAATGTTGATAAAAAATATTATTATAATAATAAACCATTATACGCTAAAATTAAGGATCATATTGTTAAAAAAGATACTGTTTACCAATGGAGAAGAAAATATGTTAGAGAAAATAAAAAAGGCGTCTGTCCGACGCTAACAGCCAACATGGGTACTGGAGGCCATAATGTTCCAATCATAAAAGACAACAAAGGTATAAGAAAACTTACGCCAACAGAATGTGCAAGGATACAAGGTCTTCCAAAAAACTATAAGCTACCCGACAGTATATCTACTTCCGCCTTATATAAGCAAATTGGAAACTCAGTAACTGTCCCTGTAATTTACAGAATTGCAAAGCAAATAATTAGGGCTATAAAAACCTAAAGCTTGCTAATTAATTTTTTCCATTCTTCGTCAGAATTATGCATTTGTTTTACATTCTTAACATACCTATAACCGTTAGAAAATTCTTGTCCAGGTATCTTTTTGACTTTTTCTAATTCATTAGCGTAAATAAAACCACAAATCCATATTGGAATATTTTTAAGTTCTTCGATTTGTCTAAATTCTTTATTTTTTTCGAAAAATTTTCTTAGTTTATAAAAAAAAGAATGGCTTCTTAATATTCTAAATAAATGATCGCTAGGCAAACCTACTCTAGCAAATATATAAACATCGCTTTTCCTATCCTTAAATTCTACCTCGTTCGCTCCTAAAACCAAGAAGGCATTTTTCATTTTACTTGCCTTAACGCCAACTCCAAGATTAGGGATTCTAAATTTATTCGTATTACTATCTTTTATTTTATCGAAGTCTTGAGGAGTTATTTCGTTTGGATGTACTGCTTCATCAAGTTTTATTTCTATTTGAAAATTATTTTTTAAAAATTTCTTTATGGCATATTCAGCTAAAATACCCAATATAACGTCGTCAGCTGCTTGGACCTCTGTTCTTTTCCCTCTTATACCATGAAGAGATAATCCGCCATAAACCATTTTAATAGCAAATTTGAAACACTTTTCATATTCGAACATAAACAGATTTATCGTTCTGCTTTTTTTTGATATTTTCCATTTATCTAAATGGCTAACCTTAAAATACCATCTTTTATTTTTTTTCTGATACCCTTCCAACTCTTTGCTGAATTTAAAATAATTTTCGAAGTCTTTATCGGGAATACCTAAATATTTTATAGCATCTTTTTTTGTTAATTCTTTAAACATATTATTCTAAAAAGATATTTTTTTACGACAAGTAGCCCCAAGGAGAGTCGAACTCCTCTTACTAGGATGAAAACCTAGCGTCCTAACCGATAGACGATGGGGCCATATTATTTAATTAAAGCTTCTATCATTTTTCTACTTTTCCATTTTTTAATCTTGCTTTCTTTAATCCTAGCTTCCGAAGTAGTTTTATGATATTCCTTAAAAACCAAACTCACAGGCAATTTATCTTTTGTGCTTTTTACTTTTCCTCTTTGATGATAATCTATTCTCTTCTCTATGTCATCAGTGCTCCCAATGTAATATGTATCTTTTGAAGTTTTTAATATATAAACGTAAGGCATATTTGAAACTTGGCGTCTCCCGACGTAAAGTCGGGATCCCGATTTAACATCGGGGCTAACCATTAGACGATAAGGCCATCTAATACACTAAAACATTTTAACAAAAATTTGAAAAAAATCAAGATGCCTGATAAAGTATAAGCATGATTATTCTAGGAATAGAAACATCTTGTGATGATACAGGAATTGCTTTAATAAAATGCAATCAACAAAAAGAGTGCCAAATCTTGTCTAAT
>CAYTNU010000003.1:25536-56629 GCA_964439515.1 uncultured Candidatus Saccharibacteria bacterium
ATGCCAATAATTGAGATTAATCATATTAAAGGACATATATATGCTAATTGGTTAAATAATTCTAATATAGAATTCCCTATTCTTTGTTTAGTTGTTTCTGGAGGACATACTCAATTAGTTTTAATGGAAAATCATAAGGATTACAAAATACTAGGAGAAACACGAGATGATGCAGCTGGAGAAGCATTTGATAAAGTTGCAAAATTATTAGGACTTGGTTATCCTGGTGGACCGATACTTTCTCAACGAGCCCTAAATGGTGATCCTTTTGCCTTTAATTTACCTAGACCTATGATTAAAAGCAAAGATTATGATTTTTCTTTTTCTGGATTAAAAACCGCTGTATTTTATAAAGTTAAATCAAAAGAAAAAAAACTTTCTGAAAAATATATAAATGATATGGCAGCTTCTTTCCAACAAGCTGTAATTGATGTTTTAATTAATAAGACTATTAAAGCTGCAAATGAATTTAATGTTAAAACAATAATTTTATCAGGTGGAGTAGCTGCTAATTTAGAATTGAGAAAACAAATAAAAGAAAAAATTAATAAAGATTTATCTAATATTAATTTTCAAATGCCTGAAATTAAATTATGCACAGACAATGGAGCTATGATCGCTATGGCTGCTGTATATGAACTTGAAAATAATTAAAAATAATAATAAACTAAAATAACATTTAACATAATATGCAATACTTTTTTTATATTCTACTTGGGCTCTTGCCCAGCTTAATCTGGCTTTCTTTTTATTTAAAAAAAGATAAAAATCCAGAACCTAATTCTATGATTATAAAGGTTTTCTTTTTTGGTATGCTTATCGCCCCAATAGCTATTATTTTTGAAATGGCCCTAATATGGCTTTTAAAACCAACAACTAATCCAATTGATATATTATCAAGTATGCCACAAAATAACTTTCTTAGCGCTATTTTAGCAGTTACTTTAATCCCTGCTCTAGTTGAAGAATACCTTAAATATGCCGTGGTTAAATTTAAAGTTATTAAAAAATCTATATTTGACGAACCAACTGACGCTATGATATATTGTATTGTAGCAGCTTTGGGATTTGCTTCAGTTGAAAATTTAATGATTCTTTTTAAAATATCTTTTCCTGATTTCGGACAAGCAATAGGAATAATGGGATTTCGTTTTTTAGGAGCAACTTTACTCCATACATTGGCTTCAGCTATGGTCGGGTATTGGTTAGCTCGTGGATTATTAGAAACAAAAAAAAGAACAAAATTTATCTTAACGGGCCTAACCCTTGCTATCGCTTTCCATAGTTGTTATAATTATCTTGTTCTAACTACTTTTGAAAAAACTGATTATAAACTATTCTTTTTCTCTCTGATTGTTATCTTATTAGTTTCTGCATCTCTAATCGTCTCTTATTGCTTTAGAAAATTAAAAAAACAACAATCAATTTGTAAAATTTAACTTTAATAAGGAGATTAAATTATGTCATCATCATTTTTTGAAAAATTAACTGGCGCTAACTTTTCAGATGAAAATAATTCTGAAAAAACAAAAAACAAAAAATCTACAATTAAAACAAAAGTATCTTCAAGGCCTATTGAAGCCAAAAAAGATACTTCAATAAAAATGCAAACAAAAAAAATATCTAGACCTAAAGAGGAAAGCCCAGTTATAGAAAAAGAAAAATCTGAAGAATGGTTAACAGAATCAGATGGACAATTGACAATTGATGTTTATCAAACTCCTACTGAAATTGTAATTAAATCAACTATTGCTGGTGTAAAATCTGATGCCATTGATATTAGCATGACTAATGACATGATCACAATTAAAGGAAGCAGAAAAAAGGATGAAGAAGCTAAAGAAGAAGATTATTATTATCAAGAATGTTATTGGGGACCATTTTCCCGTTCAATCATTTTACCTGTTGATGTAGAAGTTGATAAAGCTGAAGCAGAAATGAAAAATGGTATTTTAACAATCAGACTGCCTAAGATTGAAAAAGTCAAAACCAAGAAAATAATGATTAAAAGTGAATAGGTTTTAATAAATAGAATAAAACAGGGATACAATATTACGTATCCCTGTTTTATGTTATTATTATATATATGAACATAAAAAAGAATATAACTATTTTTTGTCTGATTCTTTTTATCTGCTTAACATATATTATTTTAACCCTTCAAATTGTTAATAGTCAAAAAATTGCCTATGGTATTAAAATAGCCAATTTATCTTTAAGCGGAAAATGCATTTCTGATAGTAAAGAATTTTTAAAAAATGAATGGAATAATTTTGCTAAACAAGAACTTAAATTCGTTTATAATGATAAAAGTTGGTTAATTAATCTAACTGATTTAGGATTTGAATTAAATTCTCAAGAAAATATTGGTCATGCATATTTTATCGGACATGGCTCAAATTTCTTTATTAACTCTAAAAACCAAATAGCATCTCTTTTGGGTTTATATAATCTACAATTATCATATCAAATAAATCAAGAACAATTTCAAAACAAAACAGAAGAACTTTTAGAAAATATAGAGAAACCAGCTCAAAATGCTACTTTATTTTTTAATACAGAGATTAATGATTTTTCACTCCAACATTCAAATCAAGGAATTACAATAGACAGAGAACAACTAATAAGGAATATAGATAAACAAATTAAATCTTTTACTATTGAATCGATTGCCTTAGAATTAATTATTGATGAACCTGAAATTCAAAATAACGAAGTTGAAACAGCTCAAAAAATAGCTCAACGAATATTATCCAATCAACCATATTATTTAATCTTTGAAAATGAAAAGTATAGAATAGATAAAGCCATTTTAATTGACTGGATAGCTTTTGAATCGATCAAAGAAGAAAATTCAGATAATAAAATACTTGGATTCACCTTAGATAATGAAAAAGTAAAAAAATATTTAAATAAATTTGCAGATAGAGTTGATCAACCAGTTGTAAATGCAGAATTAGAGACCGAAGGAAACAAAACAACTATTTTTATTCCTGATCAATATGGCTTTGAAGTTAAAAAAGATTTAACATTTAATAATTTAATAAAAAATATTTTAGCAAATCCTTCAATTAAAAATACAAACATTATTGCTGATAAAGCATTGCCAAATATTAAATTATGGCAGACAAATAAATTAGGTATAAAAAAAATAATTGGCCAAGGAAATTCTAACTTTGCTGGCTCACCTGCTAATCGTAAACACAATATTAAAACTGCTGTTGAAAAATTAAATGGATATATTCTTGAACCAAATGAAGAATTTTCTTTTATTAATTTTTTAGGAGAGACAGGTCCAGATCAAGGATATTTGGCTGAACTTGTCATTAAAAAAAATAAAACCATTCCTGAATATGGTGGCGGAGTTTGTCAGGTCTCAACTACTTTTTTTAGATCAGCAATTAACTCTGGTTTAAAAATAACTGAACGCCAATATCACGCTTTTCCTGTTGCTTATTACAATCCTCAAGGATTTGATGCCACTGTTTATGATCCTAAACCAGATTTACGTTTCGTTAACAATACCCCTGATCATCTTTTAATTGAAACTTATGTTCAAGGCAATGAAGTTTTTGTAAATTTTTATGGTACTGATGATAAAAGAAGAGTTGAAATTAAAGGACCTTATATCTTAGAAAACAATGAAGACGGCTCTATGAAAACCGTCTTAACTCAAGAAGTCTATAAACTAAGTGGAGATGAATTAGAAAAACAAATTTTTTATTCCAATTACAAATCCCCTGACTTATATCCTGTAGAAACAGGAGAAAACAAAGAAGAATAATCAAATAGAATATTAAAATATAAAAGTCACATCTTTCAAGATGTGATTTTTATATTGGTACGGACGGTGGGAGTCGAACCCACAAGGGATAAATCCCACTGGGACCTAAACCCAGCGCGTCTACCAGTTCCGCCACGTCCGCATATCTATATGCTAAAACATTATCTTTAATTTAGCAAGCGCTCAACCCTTGACTTTTTATAATTTCTTATATATAATATAAACAATGAAATTAGGAAAATAAGGACTGATTTCATCAGCCCTTTAAAAATTTAACAATACTGAATTGGAGGTATGAGAAAATGGAAAATTTTTTAGATGGTATTTATGTTGGACTATATTTAATCGGATCGGTCCTAATTGTTTTTGGCCCTGTCGCTTTAGTTTACCTTTTAGCAAAAAACAACATTTTTTTTACAATTGTTAAAGAAGGACAAGCTAAAGCAATTCTAAAATTTGGTGAATTTCAAAAAATAATAATGTGCTATCAAGGATATGGGCTTAATCAAGAATGGGAAATTCATAAGAAAGAGCCTGACTCAAATCAAGAACTACGACCTGAACCTCAAAGAATGGGCGGATTAATGTGGATAGGGATTCCATTTATTCATTCTGTTTATAGATATGAATTTAGATGGGTCTCCTTCGAACAGGCAGAAGAACAAGGAAAATTAATTGAAAAGACCATTTCTCATCAAGAAAAGATAGATTATATTATAGTTCAAGATGATATTTTCTACACTTTTATTGGTGGAGCAGAGTCAAAAGACTTGCTACCCATGGACATACAGCTATTACTAACGATCAGAATAGTCAATCCATATAAAGCACTTTTTCGTGTTCAGAATTGGCTTGAAGCAGTTCAAAATCAAACTAAACCTGCTCTTCGTGGATTCGCCGCTAGCAAGACATATATCGATCTGATCAAGAAAAAAGAAGTAACAGAGAGAGAATCAGATACATTCCTTAAAAAATCAAAAATAGATACGTATGTGGAAAAAGATTATGGAGCTCGTCTAAAAAGAGTCGGATTAGCAAGTATTGACTTGTCAGGAGAAAGAGGAAAGATTTACCTTGAAGCTTCTACAAAACAATACGAAGCCGACAGAGAAAAAGAAAGGATTGAAACGATCGCTAATGCTGAAGTTAAAAGAATAGATAAGGTATATACAGAAATAAAAAAACATGGTTCCGAAGGATTGTTTATTAGGGCTAATGAAGCGATGGAAGAAGCTGGACGAGGCCCAAGCAACTTAGTTGTATTCCCTTTGGGATCAGCAAAAGCTATGTTGAAAGAATGGACTGATGGACAAACCAAGGAAGATAAGGAGTAAGAAATGGAGATCTTATTAAATATAGCAGGTATTATTACGGTGATCTCTATGTTATTTTTATTAACCTATTTGATAGCTAAGAAAAAATTCTTGATGATAGCGACAGCTATTGGAATTGTGATTATTGCATTTGTAATAATAATCTTAGCTAATTCAAATACAAACCAAGATCCAGGAGAAAAATCTTCTTATATTTCTTCCGGGGCTTTCACAGTTCCTATGGGAAAAGGACCATGGGAATCAAAAGTATATGTGAAGAAAAGTGAACTTTTCTGGGTTGCTTCATCTTCTCCCATTAAAATTCTCGACTGCAGGAACGGTCGAACAGCCCTGATAACCTCAAAAGGTTGGATTCCTCAACAACCTGCAAGAAAGCCAGGATTCCTGACTTTCATGAAAACAAACAAAAAAATTCGGATTGATTTTAAAATAATAAATTAATCTGGAAGAGGAAACAAAAGCCGGGAAAGCGAAAATTGCTTCCTCGGCTTTTTATTTTCCAAATAAATTCTAAAATAAAAACTATGATAATAATTGTTGAACTATGCTAATTAATCCCTTGGCAACTATTGCGATAGCAACTCCTACCAACGCATAAATAAGTGTCTTTCTAGCATCTCCCACTTTTGTTTCGTCACCACTAGATGTCATCCATAGGAAAGCTGCCCAAAGTAGCATAATTACAGCAATAGATAAAATAAGAGTAAATAACCAATTAACTGCTGTTTCTATTACCCCTACTACGTCATCTATTGTATTAACTGTATCAGGTGCTTGTTCTAATGCTAATACTGGCAAAGCCAACATTAATACAGCCACACTGAAAAAAGAAATTGTCATTATTTTTTTCACTGAATTTCACCCCCTTTCATAAAATATATTATTTATTATTTAACATCAAAAAGCTCTTTAATTATCCCTGTAAATCCTGCACCAATTAAACATACCATTAATCCGACTGCTGCCCAAAGCATTGTTTTTTTTGCTTTGGTAACCTTTTCTTCGCTGCCTCCTGAAACTAAAAACTGAAAACCACCAAACATAAACATTAACGCAGCCAATGGAATAGCTAGTGTAAATATCCAACCAGCAATATTATTAATCAAATCAGTAAAGCTATCTGCAGTTAAGGGATTTGATATTCCAGTGTTTCCATTAGGAATAAATCCTCCAGTTCCTTGTGCCAAAATAAAAACTGGCAATGAAATTAAATAAAACATAATTAGCAACAAAGAAATTTTTTTAAAAATATTTTTATTCATAAATTTATTTAATTACAAGAAGGAAACGAATTCCATGCTCCTATAATCGTTCCATCAGCAATTGTTTTAAATAATGTATCAATTAAGAGCCAACTAGTAAAAATAATTAATAGACCAATAACAGTATTAGTGAAAATAGATTTAGCTAAAGTAATTTTCTGATCATTTCCACCTGAAACTAAAAAGATTATACCAGCAGCAACAAACAGAATAGTAGCGAATGGAATAGCTAAGTTAAAACTAATAAAATTGATAATATTACTTCCTAAATTCCAAAGATGACAAAGAGTACAATCTGCTTGATCGCTACCTCCACAAGGGACGATTGGTCCAGTATGAATACCTGCATAAGCTAAATTAGCTGTAAAAAATCCAATTAAAAAAAGAAAAATTATTAATATTTTTTGAAATGTTTTCATCTATTCATCAATAAATTAATTTGATCAACTGCCCCATTAATTGCCTCTTCAATAGTTGATTCGCTTAATACTATTGATTCTATCATATCAGCTAAATATCGTTCAATAGTTGAGTTGTCCACTTGATACCAAGAACGAGCTGTCAAAGATTGTTCAGCAAAAACACCTAAATCAGGATCATTTCTTTGCCAGTTAATTAAATCTCTACGAGCAGTAGGCTTTTCAACTACTTCTAAATATTGCTGAACATTATCCTTATCAGCTAACCAAGTAATAAACTGCCATGCCTCATATGAATTACTAGAATTAATAGAAGTTGTTAGCCCCCAATAATTAGCATAATTGATATTATTAGTTGAGGCTTCAATTTGTGGCATTTGTGCAATTCCAAAATTAAGATATGGAGATTTAGCTCTGATTATTGGTAAATTATATGAATAATTAAACATCATAGCTACCTTTCCTTCATAAAAAGCATCAATTGAATAATGCATTCTTGTATTCCATGTATAAATTGATTTTAATGGATTAGCAAAATCAGTATAAAATTCTAATGCTCTTTGTCCTGGATTAAAATCTCCTCCTTCTAAAAAAACAGACTGATTAAAAGTAGCTTTAGCATTATTCGAATCAATCATTTGAGCACCTGATTGAATCATTAAAAGTGATAAAATATCAGTTGAACGATTAATATTACGAGCGGTTCCTAACGCTGCTCCAGCTTGAATAATATTATCTCTATCATCTTTGATAATCGTTTTTTCTACAACAGCTAAAAACTCTTCCCATGTTTTAGGTGACTGAGAAATACCAGCTGTATTAAAAATATCCTTGTTATAATATAAGGCCAATGTATCAACGCTTAAAGGCAAAGCAGCAATATATCCATCTACAATAAAATCCTTGTAAACTACGTCTACAAAATTTTCTTGAAAATCTTTAATTGTTATTAACTCAGAAGGAACTCCTAATAATTTTTCTTCGTATCTTGGTATCCATGTATTATGAATCATATAGATATCTGGACCTCTACCGGTAGCCATTGCTTCTAATAAATCCTTTTCATAAGTCTCAGAATTCTTCTTATAGTAATTAATAGTAATATGTTTGTTTTCTTGATTAAAAGATTCAATCAATGGAGCATAAATATTAGAATCATCAAAAACTCCCCAAAATTCTAACTCCACTTTTTTAAAAGGATCTTCTTTGCATCCAGGGAAAGCAGCAGCTAACCCTAAAATAAGGATTGGAGCAACAAAGGTATAAAAAATTGTAGCTTTTTTTTTCGACATGAAAAATATTTATATTATTTCTCAAATATCAATCCGTAATGTTGATTATCTAGAATTAATTCCTTATATAATTCTATTTCTTGAGTTTTTGCCAATTCTATAACCTTATCTTTAGAGATTAAATTACCTTCTTTGGGAGCCATAGAAGCACCTGGTATCCATTCAAGTAGAATCAATTTTCCTTTTGGTTTTAATATTCTTTTAGCCTCTTTAATAATTTCTACTTTTTTTTGAGATTGAAATAAAATATTACGCATTAAAATTAAATCCATTGATTCATTCTCCAATTTAGAATTATTAAGAATTTCTAAATTACAATGAATTGTTTTAATGTTTTCAATTTTTTTTAAATTAGCCTGACTTTCAACGGCTTCTAATGATTCTTTCATTACGTCCAAAGCATAGACCCTCCCATTAACAACAACTTCAGCTAAAGGAATACTAAAATATCCATTACCGCAACCAAAATCAGCAACTTCCATAGCATCATGTAAGTCTAATTGATTTAGAATTTCTTCTGGATGGATAAAAACATTAGTAACTTTTTCCATATTTTAAATACAAGCAATTGAAACAACCTTATCTCCACTGTTCATCTTCATAATTCTAACTCCTTGTGTAGCTCTTCCCAAGGTAGCAATGCTTTTAAGCTTTGTTTTTATTACTTGTCCTTTTTTGGAAATAGCAATTAAATCTTCTTGTTCTGGTCTTAAAACATAACTAACTACAATATTTCCTGTTTTTTCTGTCAATTTAGCTGTTTTGATTCCAGAACCACCCCTATTTTGTTGCTTATAATTTTTCAAATCTGTTTTTTTACCAAATCCATTCTCTGTGACTACTAATACTTGTTGATCTTTTTCTTCTTTTTCTTTACCAATTATATCCATTCTAACTAATTTATCATCTTTCTTTAAACGAATACCTCGTACTCCAGAAGCTGACCTACTCATTGGACGAACATCTTTCTCTTTAAAACGAATACTTTGACCATGAACAGTAACCAAAATAATTTCATCTTCTCCGGAAGTCAATTTAGCCCATTTCAACTTATCTCCTTTTTTCAATTTAATAGCTATCAAACCATTTCTACGAACATTGGCAAAGTCTTCTATCTTTGTTCTTTTAATTATACCATTTTCTGTTGACATAACCAAATATTTATCTTCTTTATTTTCTTCCATTTTTAAAACAGCTGTAATTTGTTCTTTGGCAGATAATTGGAGGATATTAACTATTGCTTTTCCACGGGCAATACGACTTGCCTCTGGAATTTCATAAGCCTTAGATTGGAAAATTCTTCCCTGATCAGTAAAGAAAAGCAAGTTGTCATGAGTAGAAGAAGAAAGGAACCAACCAACTGCATCTTCTTCGCGAGGTGTAATTCCAAGAGTTCCCTTCCCTCCTCTTCTCTGTGTCTTATACTCTTGAGGATTAACTCTTTTGATATATCCGCCTTGAGTAAGCATAACGATACACTCTTCTTTAGAAATTAAATCTTCGTCTTTTAATTCACCGACTGGCCTAGTGTATACCTTGGTCTTTCTAGCATCAGCAAATTTATCTTTTATTTCCTTGAGTTCGTTTTTAATAATAGTTAAAATCTTACGCGGACTATTAAGCAAAGTTTCAAATTCTTTTATTAATTTTTTCTTTTCTTTCAATTCATCTTTAATCTTTTTTTGTTCTAATCCAGCCAATGTTTGTAATTTCATTTCAAGAATAGCTGTTGATTGAAGATCACTTAATTTAAATTTCTTCATTAAATTTTGATGAGCTTCTTCACGAGTAGGTGATTTTTTAATTATATTAATAACAGCATCAATATAATCTAATGCTTTGTTTAGACCTTCTAGAATATGTGCTCTTTCTTTAGCTTTCTTTAATAAATATTTAGTTCTACGAGTTATGACTTCTTGACGATGTTTAATATACTCTTCAAGTACTCCAACCAAAGACAATATCTGTGGTTGAAGACCTCTTTCAACCAAAGCCAACATATTCATATGAAATGTCTTTTGTAAATCAGTCAATTTATAGAGACGATTAAGTAATTTTTGAGGATTTGCATCGCTTTTTAAATCAACTACTACTCTTACCCCGTCTTTATCTGATTCATCACGCACATCTTTAATCCCTTGAAGTTTTTTTGCTTTATATAAATCAGCAATTTTTAAAATTAAATTAGCCTTATTAGTCCCATATGTAATTTCATTAATAATGATCTGATATTTTCCTATCTTTGATTCAACAATTTCTGCTTTAGCTCTATTAACGATAGGACCACGACCAGTACTATAGGTCTGGATCATTGTCTTTTTGTCATATATTTCTCCACCAGTTGGAAAATCAGGGCCTTTAACAATTTCAAATAAATCTTTTACCGTTGCTTTAGGATGTTCAATAAGATAAATAGTTGCATCAATTATTTCACCTAAATTATGAGGAGGAATGTTAGTAGTCATTCCCACTGCAATTCCAAAAATACCGTTAACTAATAGTTGAGGGAATCTAGCTGGTAAAACCGATGGCTCTTGTCTTGTCCCATCATAGTTATCTATCCAATCAATAGATTCTTTTTCAATATCAACCATCATTTCTTCTGATATCTTGGACATTTTTGCCTCCGTGTAGCGACTTGCAGCTGCATTATCTCCATCCATTGATCCAAAGTTGCCCTGCCCATTAACTAATGGATAACGCAAAGAAAAATCTTGGGCCATTCTAACCATAGATTCATAAACAGCCGAATCTCCATGTGGATGATATTTTCCAAGAACATCACCAACAACTGCAGCTGATTTACGATGTTTACCACCGCTAGTTAATCCCATACTATGCATAGCATACAAAATACGACGATGAACTGGTTTAAGTCCATCACGAACATCTGGCAAAGCTCTAGAAATAATCACGCTCATTGCATAATCTAAATAAGACTCTTTCATTTCTTCAGTGATTGAGCGTTTTTTTACATGGCCTATTTCAAATAAAGGCTTTTCTTCTTTCGTTTTAATTGTTTTTTTAATCATTTATATTTTTACTTAAAGGTAATCTACTCGAAACAACGCCTTCTTTTAACTCTTCTATGGGTTCAACTTGTTCAATTACTTCTTCGAGTTCTATATCTTCATCCCCTATGATCTCTAAATCTTCTTCAAAAAAAGATCCCATGCTTTCTTTAAAAATATTTATTAATGAAGGCAATTGTTCTCTTGCATCATTTAATGATTGAACTAATTCATCAGATTTCTTTTCTTCTACTTTTTCTACATTATTAGATAAAGAATATTTTAAAAGAAACGCCCATAAAGAGATAACAATAATCATGGAAACAAAAACAGACAGATACAGAATCTGAATACGAACATTACGGGGTTTATTCTGAAGCTTTTGAATAAATTCAATTAAAGACATTAATATTTAAATATAACTACTTCCATTTCTTTGCCAATTAAGTCTTTCTTTTTAAGAATTAATTTATCAACTGCTTGCTGTCCATTTAATCCAATCTCTTTCAAAAAATCTTTAACATCATTAAATTTCACTGTTAGCCCGGGCAGTTTATAATGCATTGGAATAACAACGCTAGGATCAATCTGTTTTACAACCTTAACAGCTTCACGGGCATTCATTGTAGAGACACCATCAACTGGGATCATTAAAACATCAACACTACCAATTGACTCCAATTGCTTATTAGTTAATTTTTCTTGACCCATATCCCCTAAATGACAAATCTTAATCCCGTCTACTTTTATTACATATATTGTATTAAGGCCTCTTTCTTGTCCTTCTTTTTTATCATGATAACTAGAAATTCCCATAATTCTAATCCCCTTGACTTCATATTCTCCAGGGCCCTTAACAGCAAAAACATCTCCACTAATTGCCTTAATATTGTTATGGTCAAAATGATCATGAGAGATTGTAACAATATCAGCATTTCCACGCGGCGGAGTTAAACCGATCTTTTTATCAAAAGGATCGGTAATAATAGTTATGTGGCCACCTTGATTATTGATCTTAAAACAAGAATGTCCATACCATGTTATAGTCATAAAATCATTTTATCATATTTATTTACTCTTGCCAAGAAGATAATCATAAGCTATACTCTGAAAGATATGATAAAAAAAGAACCAAAAACAATGAAAGATGCATTACTAAAAGAGAAAGAATTACCTCGTCTTCCTCAAGAAGGTGATTTAATTGAAGGTAAAATTATTAAATTAAGCAAAACTGCAATAATTTTAGAATTAGGTCCACTGGGAACTGGTATTATCTATGGAGGAGAATGGAAAGACAATAGAAATGTTATAAAAAACCTAAAACTTGGAGATACTATTTCCGCTTTAGTTTTAATGCCAGAAAACAATGATGGATATGTTGAGCTCTCTATAAAAGAAGCTACATTAGAAAAAACATGGTCTGATCTTAAAGAAAAGAAACAAAACAATGAAATAATTTCTGTTAGAATAATTGAAGCCAATCGTGGTGGTTTAGTTATCGATTATTCAGGTATGATTGGATTTTTACCTGTTTCTCAGTTGTCATCAGAAAATTATCCTAAAGTTGAAGGTGGAGATAGAAATAAAATTCTTAAAGAACTTAATAAATTTATTGGAACAGAACTAAAAGCAAAAATTATTAGCCTAGATAGAAAAGATGAAAAATTAATTGTTTCTGAAAAAGCAACTCAAGAGAAAAAAATTCAAGAAAATTTAGAGAGCTATAAAAAAGGAGACATAATTGAAGGAACAGTATCTGCATTAACTAATTTTGGCGCATTTATTAAAATAGATGATAATTTAGAAGGATTAGTTCATATATCTGAATTAGATTGGAAAATGATTGATCATCCTAGTCAAATTCTTAAAGAAAATGAAAAAGTAAAAACTCAAATTATTGATATACAAAATGGACAAATATCTCTTTCAATTAAAGCTCTTAAAAAAGACCCATGGAAAAATATTGAGAAAAAATATCAAGCAGGACAAATAATAAAGGGTAAAATTATTAAAATTACTCCAGCCGGTGCTTTTGTTCAAATAAAAGATGGGATTCATGGATTGGTTCATGCTGCAGAATTTACTAAAGAAGGAGAACAGATAGAGAATAAATTTAAATTAGAAGAATCACATGACTTTGAAATTCTTTCTCTTAATCCTCAAATGCACAAGATGTCACTATCTTTAACAAAATGAATTATCTTTTAAAAAATATTTTAATTGCTTTTCTGGCCTTTTTAACTATTGCAGGTCTTTTCGCTTTGACTAATGAAACAAGCCAAAAAGCAAAAGAGATTTCACTTAATCAACTAGTTAATCAAATCAATCAAGAAGAAATATCAAAGATAGTTATAAGAGGAAATGTATTAGAAATTGAACTAAAAGATGGAGAGAAAGAAAAAGCAACAAAAGAGAAAGAAACCTCTTTAACTGAATCTTTAAAAAATTATGATATTGATTCAGAAAAACTTAAACTAATTAATCTAGAAATAAAAGGAGAAAGCGGACTAGCTTTTTGGCTTGGTGCTGTTCTTCCTTTTCTGTTCCCTGTCCTCATTATCGGTTTCTTTTTCTGGTTTATGCTTCGCGGAGCTAAACAAGGACAAATGCAAGCATTTACATTTGGACGTTCTAAAGCTCGTTTAATTGATCCTAAAGATAAAAAAAATAGAACTACCTTTAAAGATATAGCAGGACTTAAAGAAGCCAAAGAAGAACTTTATGAAATAGTTGACTTTCTTAAAAGTCCTAAAAAATTCATTAATTTAGGAGCTAAAATTCCAAAAGGAGTTCTTTTGGTTGGACAACCAGGAACAGGTAAAACATTAATTGCAAGAGCCATTGCAACAGAAGCTAATGTTCCTTTTTTCAGCGTTTCTGGTTCAGAGTTTGTAGAAATGTTTGTTGGTGTTGGTTCTGCCCGTACCAGAGATCTTTTCCAAACCGCTAAAAAAAATGCACCAGCTTTAATCTTTATTGATGAATTAGATGCTATTGGAAGACAACGCGGAGCCGGCATGGGTGGAGGACATGACGAAAGAGAACAAACTCTTAATCAAATTTTAGTAGAGATGGATGGATTTGATCCTAATTCTGGAGTCATTCTATTGGCAGCAACTAATCGTCCTGATGTTCTTGACCCAGCACTTTTAAGACCAGGCCGTTTTGATAGACGAATTGTTTTTGATTTGCCTGATATCAAAGATCGTGAAGCTATCCTTAAAATACATTCACGCAATAAGCCATTAGAAAAAGATGTTAAGCTTAAGGAAATCGCTGAAAGAACACCTGGATTTTCTGGAGCTGATTTAGCTAATATAGTTAATGAAGCAGCTATCCTTACTGCAAGAAGAAACAAAAAAGAAATCAGCCAAGATGAATTAAGAGAATGTATTGAGAAAGTCCTTTTAGGCCCAGAAAGAAAGAGTCATATCTTATCAACAAAAGAAAAAGAAATTACTGCATATCATGAAGCTGGACATGCTTTGGTTGCCGCTTCTCTTCCTAATACTGATCCAATTCAAAAAATTTCAATTATTTCAAGAGGACAAGCAGCCGGTTATACATTAAAACTTCCAATTGAAGATAAACATCTTCATAGCCGTTCTGAATTTATTGATGAGTTAGCTGTCTTGTTAGGAGGACATGTTGCAGAAAAAATTGTTTTTAATGAATTAACTACAGGGGCTTCTAACGACCTAGAAAGAGCAACTGAATTATCTCATAAATTAGTTACTAAGTATGGAATGAGTGAAAAACTTGGTCCAAGGACTTTTGGCGGAAGAGAAGAGATGATTTTCCTTGGCAGAGAAATGGCCACAACAAAAGATTACTCTGAAGAAACAGCTGCTAAAATAGACAAAGAAGTATTTGCGTTTATCAATACTGCTTTCCAAACTGCTAAAAAAATTCTTACAAAAAAAAGAAAGAAATTAGATCAAATTGCTAATGTTTTAATTGAGAAAGAAACAATTGAACGCAAAGGGTTTGAAATCTTGATGAAAAAGGGCGTGTAGCTCAATGGTAGAGCATTCGTCTTATACACGAACGGTTCCAGGTTCGAGTCCTGGCACGCCCACCATTGGGGCGATTAGCTCAGTTGGTTAGAGCGCTTCGGTGACATCGAAGAGGTCACTGGTTCGAATCCAGTATCGCCCACCAGACATGGGCCGTTAGCTCAGCTGGTAGAGCACCGCATTTGCAATGCGAAGGTCGTCGGTTCGACTCCGACACGGTCCACATAAAAAAAGCCATCGAAACTATACAAGTAAAACGATGGTTTTATTTTTTTATTAGTATATTTAGGTCTCTTTAAATGTCAGAAATATCTAAAGTTTTTTAAAACGTAGCAGAGAAAATTTGGGAAAATTGCGAGCCGAGAGGTGAACTTTTTGTCCCTTGTTATACGAGAGTGAAAAACGATAGCGACAAAAACGCAGCGTCCCCTTAAATCTTAAATTTAAACTTACTCATACCTCTTATTAATCTTTTCAATCTTTTTTATTAAAGATTCTTTAATATCAACATTCATTGATTTAGCAAGAAGCAATGTAGTTATTATAACATCGGCGAATTCATTAGGCAGATTATTTTTATCATGTTTATCTAATTTTTCTTGTCTTTGATCGCCGTTAAAAGCTAAAATTTCATTACATAATTCACCAAGCTCTTCTGTTAGCTTAACTGTTCTTGCTAAAATTCTTTCTTTTTGTGTGGGTGAATTCTTGCCAAATTTTTCAATGAGTCTTTGGTTTTCCAAATCAATGAATTCTAATAGTTCTTTTAGTTCCATAATAATGTTGATTTTAAAAGATTAATAAACTTTGTTGTTTAAGTTCAAAATTACGTATAACTTGTTTTTATACGAATTAAACATATATCGTAGACTCTTTATCACGCATCACTAATTACCATTTATTGATTTTATTTTATCAAATTTTAAAAAATTATACAAGAATATAGTGATGGACTTTAGGTCTAATACATGCTATATTATCAAAATATGAAGAATATTATTTACGAAGATGATAATATAATTATCATTGATAAACCAGCTGGATTAACAGTTCATCCTATAAATGAATCACAAAACAATACTTTAGTTGACGAAATGCTCGCCTATTATCCAGAAATAAAAGATATAGGCGAAGATTCTTTAAGACCAGGTATTGTTCATAGATTAGATAAAGACACTTCTGGATTAATGGTTATTGCTAAAAATAATAAATCATTTAATCATTTAAAAGAACAATTTCAAGAAAGAAAGGTTATTAAAAAATATTTAGCTTTGGTTCATGGAATAGTTAAAGACGATAAAGGAACTATTACTAAAGCAATTGGTTTTTCTAAAAAAGATCATAAAAAAAGAAGTGCCTTGCTAGATGAAAAATCAAAATCAGCCTGGACAGAATATCAGGTTATAAAAAGATTTAATAAACATAGTCTATTAGAAGTATCTTTAAAAACTGGAAGAACTCATCAAATTAGAATTCATTTACATTCAATTGGGTACCCAATTGCAGGAGATAAACAATATAAGTTTAAGAGACAAATTACTCCAGAAGGTCTATCTCGCCAATTTTTACACGCATTTTACTTGAAATTTAAATCAGTTGATGATAAGATAATAGAATTCAAATCAGAACTTCCAAATGAATTAAAGAAAGTTCTAGAAAAATTATCATGAGTAAAAAATTAGATACATTCAATAAAAAACAATTAAAAGAAGATTTACCTGAAATTAAACCTGGTTATACCATTAAAGTTCATCAGAAGATTAAAGAAGGAGAAAAACAAAGGATACAAGTCTTTGAAGGTTTAGTTATTGCTAGAAAACATGGCAAAGGCATTAACGCTACTATTACAGTGCGCAAAGTCACTTCAGGCATTGGTGTAGAAAGAATCTTCCCTATTCATGCTCCTTTTATTGAAAAAATTGAAGTAGTTAAAAAAGGAAAAGTACGTCGAGCTAAACTCTACTATATTAGATATAAATCTGCTAAAGGATCTCGTCTTAAAGAAATTAAAAAACAAATTAAAAAAACTCCTCAAAAATCTGAACCTAAAAAATCTGAGGAAATAAAAGAAGAAAAACCAGAAAAAGAAGAGTAAATGCCCAGATGGTGGAATTGGTATACACGGCGGCTTGAGGGGCCGTGCTCTTCGAGCATGCGGGTTCGAGTCCCGCTCTGGGCACAGTAAAAAGACATCCATTTGGATGCCTTTTTAAATAATGACTATTTTTTATAGTAATTTATCTCCGATTTTATAAACATCCCCTGCACCGATTGTGATTACCATTACTACATCATCTCTTTTTATATTCTCTTTCAAATATTTAACAATATCTTTAAAATCTGGAAGATACCGACAAAACGGATTATATCTTTTAATCCTTTTAACTAAATCAGTTGCATGAATAAGTCCAGTATCTTTTTCTCTGGCTGCATAAATATCAGTTACGATTATCTCGTCTGCCTGATTAAAGCTTTTTGAAAAATCATTTAATAGAAGCTTTGTACGAGAATATAAATGAGGTTGGAAAATAACTATAATTTTATTTTTCCTAAATTTTTCCCTAGCGGCTTGAAGCGTTGCCTTCACCTCGGAGGGATGATGAGCATAGTCGTCATAAATCAAAGTACCTTTTTTGCTTTTACCCTTGTATTCAAATCTTCGCCAAGTACCAGCATACTTTCCAAGAAACTTTTTACCTTGTTCTTTTTTTACACCAATCAATTTAAGAACAGATAAGGCAGCTTTTGCGTTTTCAATATTATGTTTACCTGGTATTTTTAATTTAATAGATTCAATTTTAGAATAATCAATTATTTTTCCTTTTATTTTAGCAAACTTCAAGGCCTCTTGTGTATTTTTCTCTTTTTTATTACAAATAATAAATCCGTCTTTTGGAACCCTACTCATTAATTCGGCAAAAGATTTTTGGATATTTTTTATATTCTTATAATAATCAAGATGATCATTATCAATATTAGTAATTACTAAAATATTAGGAAATAAATTAAGGAAAGACTTTTTATACTCACAAGCCTCAACCAAAAAAATACCTTTTTTACCTTGAACAAAATTATCTTTTTGTTTTCTTAAAAAACCACCAATAATAACAGTAGGGTCTTTTTTAGCTAAAATCATTGCTTCAGCAAGCATAGCCGTAGTACTCGTTTTACCATGAGTCCCAGAAACTGCAATAGTATAGTTTCCTTTAGATATAATTCCCAATGCTTGAGGATAGGAATAAATAGGAATGTTTAATTTTTTAGCATATATTAATTCTGGATTATTTTTATTAATCGCTGGAGAATAAATAACCATATCAGTATTTTTAGAAAGATTTGTTTTTTTATGACCAATAAAAATCATTCCACCCATTTTTTTTATTCTCTTATTTACAATATTCTCTACAATATCAGAACCAGTTACTTTTTTATTAAGCAAAAGCATCATTCGCGCTAAGGCAGAAACTCCAATTCCTCCAACGCCAATAAAATGAATTTTCTTTATATTTTCAAACATATTTTTACTTCATCCTCTTAATTAATTTAACAAACTGATTTCCCCTATCATATTCATTTTTAAAAATTCCAAAACTAGCGGCTCCCGGGGAAAGCAAGATCATATCTCCATTTTTAGCAAATTTATTAGCTTTTTTAATTGCATCTCTCATATTATCGACAGTTTCAATTGAATAACCCATTAAATCAACAATCTTCTCAGTAGCGGTTCCTTTAATTAGGATAAGTGTTTTTACTTTTTTCTCAATTATTTCAACCATTTCTTTATAATTTAATTCCTTATCATTGCCCCCAGCGATTAAAATGATATCTTTATTAATAGCATTAATCGCTGCAATGACTGCTTCTGGGCTAGTTGCGTTTGTATCGTTATAATAATCAATTCCTTTAAAATTTCTAACAAATTCCATTCTGCCAGGAAGACCTGAATAATTCTTTATTTCTTTCTTAATTATTGACTTTTTAATTCCTAAAATTTCTAATACCTGAGATGCTAAATTAAAATTTTCTTGATTATGTTCACCTATCAATTTTGTCTGCCATTTTTCATTTTTAGTAATAATTATTTTACTCTTTATAATATTATTAAATCTTTTAGTAATCTCTTTTTTTGCTTGCTGACTTACAATTAAATAATCGTTTTTATTCTGAAACTTAAAAATACTTGATTTATCTTTAAAATACAAATCCATCCTATTTTTATAATAATTCATATGATCAGGTAAAAAATTTGTGAAAATAGAAATCTGAGGACTAATTTTTAAATCATTAAATCCCTGTAATTGCCATGAATCAAGTTCTAAAACAACAATATCATTTTTTTTCACTTTTTTTAAAAGAGGTAGAGTTGCAACTCCTTTAACATTGCCACCTAAAAAAACATTGCCTAAAGAATAGTTTTTTTTAAGGATTTGATAAATAATATCAGTTACAGTTGATTTGCCACGAGTACCGGTGATACCAATCGTTTTTATTTTTGCTAATTTAATAAAAAGAGAAGCGTCCATTTCCACTGGAATCTTGTTTCGAAGCGCTTCTTTAATGTACAAGGAATCAAGAGGCACGCCAGCTGCCTTAATAATCATATCTTTATTTCTAAAATCAGCCAAACGATGTCTTCCTAAGATATAATTAATTTTTTTAAATTTTTTTAATTTATCCAAAGATAACTTTAATTCCTTTTTCGTTTTTAAATCTGTAATTGTCAATTGAGCGCCAGCTTCAGCTAAAAAACGAGCCACTCCAATGCCTCGCCCCAATAAACCTAATCCCATAATTGTTATTTTTTTGTTCTTAAAATGACAAATCATATGTATCCATATAATATCATAACTCTGGATTTTTTTAAAAACTTCTGTTAATATAAATATATTGGGCGGTTAGCTCAGTTGGCTAGAGCGCCTGCTTTACACGCAGGATGTCGGGGGTTCGAGTCCCTCACCGCCCACTATAAAAAATCCCCTTTAGGGGGATTTTTATTTCATTAATTACTGTTTTTCATATCTTAATATATTACCTCTGGGTAAAAACATTAAAACCAAACTATTGTCTGTTAATTCATCAATTGTATATTCAAATGTATCACTATTATCAGTTACAACCAAACGCTGATCATCTTGTTTAAATTCAAAAGTTCCTTGTGACATTTCTTCTTCTTTATAGAAATCAATTTTTATTTTATCTTTAAATTCAATAATAGAATTCTCATCATCAAGTGATTTCCATTCTCCTTGAATTAAACCAATATCAATAACTGGCTTAATAAATTCAATTGTTTTAATAATTTCGTCAAAAGAGTCAAACCAGTATTGTGATATATCCGAACCTTGTCCTTGAGATAGTTTTTGATAAAATTCATCTTGCTTATCAAAATCCCATATTTTTTCATCCTGACAATTTAAATTATCAACTTTAAAATACGACAACATAGATTCAACAATTTTATCCTTATCTCCTCTTAGAGTAATTTCAATTTGATAATCATTATTATAAAATATTAATTTTCTTTCAAAAACAACATCGCAAACTTCAAATCTACCTAAAACCATAAATTCTTGACCATTACTATCTCCAACTTTTGTTACTTTCTTAGATGATTCTAATGGCCAATCAAACTCTTCTCCATATTCTCCTTTGTTTAATGCGTCTATATTCTTTAAGGCTTCTTCTTTCCCAAAACCAGGATACTCTAAATCATCGATTTGAGTAGCTACAATGCTTATAGAAAGATCATCATCGAGAGTTCCTTGAAGAACTGCATTCCCCGGATATTTAACAGAAAAACTGGCCATACTATTAGTATATGTTTGCAATTTATTTTCTTTGTCTTCTATTTTATCGGCTACGTCATCATTCAATTTTTGTTCATTGTTTGATTCGTCAAAAGAATCAGAATTATTTAATGGCAGTTGCTGTTTATACAAAAAGATAACTACTGCTAAAATAAATATAATTCCTAATATAAATAAAATATTTTTCATGGTTTTTTTATTAATTACTACCTTTAATAATATATGAAATATAAATAAATAACAATAATAATTTGCTCTAAAAAAGATATATGGTATTCTTAATACATAGATAGGAGAGGTACGAAAGAGGCTTAATCGGACGGTTTCGAAAACCGTTGTTGTTTACACAACCGTGGGTTCGAATCCCACCCTCTCCGCCAAGTTTTAAAACATGATTAATTACTTTTATAACAATCAAATTCTTTCTGCTTCTTTAATTCTTTTAGCTATATTAATCGTCTGGAATCTATTTCTTCATCTTAGAATTCTACAAATTAAAAAAAAGTTAAAGGTATTTTTTAATGGCAAAAAAGCAAGTGACTTAGAAGGCGTTTTATTTGAAGAAATAAGAAGATTAAAAAAAGCCGAAAATGATATTGGAGAACTTTTTAAATCTACTGATGTTTTACAAAAAATAACTAATAAAACTATTCAAAAAGTAAGCATAATTCGTTTTAATCCGTTTAAAGATACTGGAGGTGATCAAAGTTTTGCTATTGCTTTATTAGACTCAGAAGACAATGGATTAATTATTTCTAGCTTATTTGCCAGACAAGGAACTAGAGTATATAGTAAACCAATCAAAAATGGAAAATCAAAATATCCTCTATCCAAAGAAGAATTAGAAGCCTTAAAAAAGGCTGGAGTTAAAATTGAATAATAAGCTATTAAATAAATAGACAAAAAAATACCTGATAAGGTGTTTTTTTATTTATTAAATATCATTTCATTTGACCAAAGTACATAAAAATGCTATTTTAAGCGATATAAATGGAAAAAAATAAAGAACAAAAGAATAAACTTCAAACCAGACCACCAGTCGTGGTTATTTTAGGTCATGTTGATCATGGAAAAACTAGTATTCTTGATTATATCCGCAAAAGTAAAGTAGCTGAAAAAGAATCAGGTGGAATTACTCAACATACAGGAGCTTATCAGGTTGAACATCATAATAAGTTGATTACATTTATTGATACTCCAGGACATGAAGCATTCTCTGCTATGCGTTCTAGAGGCGCCAAAGTAGCTGATATAGCTATTCTAGTAATCGCTGCTGAAGAAAGCATTAAACCACAAACAAAAGAAGCAATTCAACATATTAAAAAAACAGGCATTCCAGTAATTGTAGCAATTAACAAGATTGATAAACCAGAAGCTCAGCCAGAAAAAGTTAAAGGAGAATTAACCAAATATGACATTATAGTTGAATCATTAAATGGTTCTGTCCCTTCAATCAATGTTTCAGCTAAAACAGGACAAGGGATTGAAGATCTTTTAGAAATGATTCTATTAGTAGCTGAAATGGAAGAATTAAAAATCGATTTTAAACAACCTGCTTCTGGAGTAATTGTTGAATCTAATCTTAATAGCAAAAGAGGAAATACAGCAACTATAATAATAAAAGAAGGAATTTTAACAAACAAAGATATTATTGGAACAGATTCAACTTTTGGCAAAATTAAAATAATGGAGGATTTTCAAGGAAATCCTATCCAAAAAGCAGATGCTTCTACTCCAATAATCATTACTGGATTTGATAAAGTGCCTCAAGTTGGAGAAAAATTTTATACTTTTGATAACATAGAAGATGCTAAAGAAAGAATTAATAAAAAATCAATAAAAAGACAACCAGAGGATAACACTGAAGTCCATGTTTTTGAACAAGACAAAAAAATTCTTAATATTATTCTTAGATCTGATGTTCATGGCTGTTTAGAAGCGATTAGAGAATCGCTTAAAAGTATCCCGTCTGATGAAATTATTTTAAGAATTTTAAAAGCAGAAGTAGGAGAAGTGACTGAATCAGATATTAAATTAGCTGAATCAGCTAATGCAAAGATATTTGTATTCCGAATAAAAACAAATTCTAATATTGAAAAATTAGCCCAACAAAAGAAAGTAAAAATTCTTACTTTTAATGTTATATACGAACTTATTCAAGGAGTTAGAGAATTACTTTCTAAATTACTTGAACCAGAAATAACTAAAAATGTTTTAGGTCAATTAAAAGTATTAGCTATCTTTCGTACAGAAAAAGATAGACAAATTATTGGCGGTAAAATGATTGACGGAAAAATAAAGCAAGGATCTTTGGTTGATGTGATTAGAGAGAACAAGAGAATAGAAAAAGGGAAAATTGTTCAGTTACAAAGAGACAAAAAAGATACTGACGAAGTAAACAAAGGACAAGAATGTGGCATACAGTTTAAAGGGAATACGATAGTTGAGAAAGGAGACATTTTAGAAATTTATGAAGAAGAAAGAAAAAAAAGAGAGATAGAATAATGTCACAAAGAATTAAAAAAGTTAACGAACTTGTTAAACAAGAAATAAGTAAAATACTATTAAAAAAAATAGATTTAGAGAACATTTTAGTAACCATTAATGATGCTGATACATCGCCTGATCTAAAAAATTGTAAAATTAAAATTAGCATTATTCCAAAAGATAAAAGTAGTTTTGCTTTAGAAATTATTCAAAAAAGAATCTATCATATCCAGCAAGAATTTAACAAAAAACTGCATTTAAAATACACTCCAAAACTCTCCTTTGAAATTGACCAAATTGAAACCAAAGCACAAAGAATTGAAGAATTATTAAGCAAATCTAAAACTTGATTTTAATAAAAATTATAATAAGATAAAAATATGGCCAGGTAGCCAAGTAGTCTAAGGCGTCGGTCTGCAAAACCGATATTCGTGGGTGCAAATCCCATCCTGGCCTCCAAATGGTAGACACCAAGTTATTCACTTGCCTGAGCGTCTTCCGTATTATATAATAGACTTAATGACGAGAAAAAGAAAATGGTCAGAGCAGGACCTTAAAAAAGCTGCTAAACAATCAACAAGCATAAGGCAAGTATTGCAAAAAATAGGACTGATAGAAGCAGGTGGCAACTATGCGCAGGTTAAAAAATATCTAAAGACATATAAAATAGATACTTCGCATTTTAAGGGGCAAGCATGGAATAAAGGATTGCGAGGCATAGGAAAACCGATTATCCCCTTAGATAAGATTTTAGTAAAAAATAGCAATTTTCAGAGTTATAAGTTGAAAAATCGCTTATTTAATGCGAAATTAAAGAAAGCGATGTGCGAAAAATGTGGTTGGTCAAAAAAATCCAAGGATGGCCGAATCCCTCTTGAATTAGATCATATAAATGGTAATAGTAATGATAACCGATTAAAGAATCTAAGAATCCTTTGCCCCAATTGTCATAGCCTTGAGCCAACACATAGAGGGTGTAATAGAAAAAAGAAATAAATTTATGCCGCGGTGGCGGAATTGGTATACGCGCGTCACTTAAAATGACGTGGACTTCGTCCATGTGGGTTCGAGTCCCACCCGCGGCACCACGTAGGAATTTGCAAGGAGTATTGATTGAAAAATTTACTGAAATGAGTTAGAATTAACTCATTAGAAAAACTTGTCATCCCTTCGGGAGATCACCCGTAGGGTTAAAATTGTCAAAGTTCAGAATTTCGGTTCGGAATTTTTGGCCAAATCCTCTCCGCCACAGGCGGCGAAAGCGGTTCGGACTAATTCAAGTATTCTGCACAATATAAAAGAGACCCTTATATAGGGGTCTCTTTTATGTTTTCAATACTTCTACCTTAAGTACTTTAACTCCAAATTGTTTAGCTTCTTCATAAGAATTAAACCAAATATCTATTTTATGATTGTTTTTAAGAGCCATTCTATCCTCAACTATGAAGATCTTGTCCCCATAAACTTCAGGGAATCTAACTCTATCACCAAATCTTAGAAAGTTACAAGCTACTGTCCCATCTGAAACATAAGATCCTGAGGCAGTAATAAATGGTGTAGAATCAGTTTGGTCGTATGTGCTTGAATAAGCTGTAACTACGACTAAATGATTATCTGCTATTACGGGAATATCAGGATCAGCTGTTTGAACTAATGCCTGTCCATAAATAGTAGCTAATTGTTTAGATGGCTCCAATTGAACACCTAAATCAATTGAATCAATTTGTGGCTGAACTATAAACAAATTTGAAATTAAACTAACAAAAGCTAAAGTTACTGAAATACCGGAATTAGCTATATACATATTTTTTTGTCAAATTAAAAACCCCCTTTTAGGGATTTACTATATACTATCATATTATGATTAATTTGTCAATAGTTTTGGAGCGGGTAGAGGGAATCGAACCCTCGTCTTCTGATTGGCAACCAGACGTAATAACCACTATACGATACCCGCCTTCGCCAGCCATAGCTGGCTTCGGCGGGGCAAAGCCCGACAAAAACCAGCGAAGGATGGATGGTGCCGAAGGTGAGAGTCGAACTCACTACGCATCGCTTTTCAGGCGAACGCTCTACCGATGAGCTACTTCGGCATATTTAATTTTGTGGACCCAGTGGGAGTCGAACCCACGACCTCCTGTATGCCATACAGACGCGCTAACCAACTGCGCTATGGGCCCTTTTACTCCTTTAGTGCCCTCGGCAGGAATCGAACCCACATCAAAGGCTTAGGACGCCTCTGTTCTGTCCGTTGAACTACGAGGGCGATTATTCCCTATGTACATATTAGCTTATTGACTATTCTTAGTCAATGGAATATACTCTTATTATAAGAAAAAAATATGAGCAAATCACCTATTATAAATATTATTAAAAAAGTTAGTCCTGCTGTAGTTAGCATAGTAATTAGTAAGGATTTGCCTAAAATAAAAAAATATGTTTATCAACCTTTTGATAAACTTCTAGGTCCCTATGGACCACCAATCACTCAATATCGCCAAGAAGGAAAAGAAAAAGTTAAAATCGGCGGTGGAAGTGGTTTTTTTGTTTCTCAAGAAGGAATAGTCCTTACAAATAGACACGTAGTTATCTCACCTGATGTTGACTATACAATAATTACAAATGATGAAAAAGAATATCAAGCAGAAATTTTAGCTCGTGATTCAGTTCAAGATGTAGCTATTCTTAAAATTAAAAATGTTAAGAATAAAAAATTTACTTCATTAGAATTAGGTGATTCTGGAAAAGTTAATTTAGGAGAAGATGTTATTGCTATTGGGAATCCACTTGGTGTTTTTCCAAATACTGTTTCTAGAGGTGTTGTCTCTGGATTGAGTCGTCTTATCTCAGCTCACGATGGAGTATCTGGAAGAACTGCTGAATTAAGAGGACTAATTCAAACAGATGCTGCTATTAATCCAGGCAATTCAGGTGGTCCTCTCTTTACTCTTGATGGAAAAGTAATAGCTATTAATGTAGCTATTGTAATGGGTGCTCAAAATATTGGCTTTGCCATACCTATTAACAATGCAAAAAAAGATTTAGAAGATCTTAAGAAACATGGACGGATTATCCAACCATTTTTAGGTGTTCGTTATATTTTAATTGATAAAGCTGTTCAACAAGAATTTGTAACTAGGCTTAATCTTCGTTTGCCAGTTGATTATGGTGCTTTAGTTATTCGCGAACCTGGAGCTGGCGATTCGGCAGTAGTTCCAAATAGTCCTGCTGCTAAAGCAGGATTAATAGAAAATGATATTATTTTAGAATTTAATAAAATAAAGATAGATAAAAAAAATCCTCTACAAGAATTAATCCACAAACATAAACCTGGTGATATTGTAGATATGAAAATTTTACGAAACGATAAGATTGGGACAACACAAATCAAACTTGAAGAAAGAAAGTAAAATTCAATTTAAATTTGACAAAGGCAAAACTTTCCTGCCTGAGAGTAAAACCCCTTGTGACGACACAGGGGGTTTTTCTAAGTTCCACCAACAATTAAATTAAAAATTAATGAAACTATGGGCAAAATCCATTCAAAGGCAAAAAAGATAAAAAACAAAAGAACAAACATTCCGTATTGTTCTAAAAATACTCTTAAATTATCCAAAGAAGCAGGCAAGAATGTAAATAAGATTTTAGAACCATCTAAGGGAGGTATGGGAACTAAATTAAAAATAGCTAAAAGTATATTCAAAAAAATAATTAAACCGAAAACCTGTCCAAGACCAGTAGAAATTAATATTGAAACAGGCATAAAACGCAAAAATAAACCAAATACTAAAGCAATTAATAAATTAGCAGCTGGGCCAGCAAATGCTACTTTAGCTGATCCATATTTCTGATCTCTAAGATTATATGGATTATATGGAACTGGTTTAGCCCAACCAAAGACCATTTGTCCACTAGAAAAAATAAAAAGCATTAAAGGAACAAAAAAAGAACCCCAAATATCTAAATGCTTAATTGGGTTTAATGTCAATCGTCCATAATTCTTAGCTGTTGAATCCCCTAATCTAAAAGCCACCCAACCATGAGCAAATTCATGAATGACTACTGACATTAAAAGTATAGCCAATTGAAAAATTAAAGTGATAAAATTGTCCATAAGGGTTGATAATTTATATATTTAATGATAGAATAAAACTCAACATGTCTAGAAGATGTACAATATGCGGTAAAAAATCAATGGTTGCAGTTATCCGAAAGAAACTTCGTGGTAATTATAACCCAACAGGAAAGAAAAGAAAATACCCAAATCTACAATGGGCTACTCTTGCTGATGGTAAACGAGTTAAGGCTTGTACTAAATGTATTAAAACTATGAACAAAATTAAGTAGCTTATAATATATAATATATAATATATAAACAAAAAGCCTTGTCAGGCTTTTTTTTATTACCCGACAAGGCATTGTAAACATAAAAAAAACAATTTTGATCTTAAGATGGGCTTGTCCCCCTTATTTTAACTGTTTTTATCTTCCCTGTTTTGCTTCTACACTTAACATTATTAACGGCTCCACAGAAAGGACATATAGCTATAAATCCTCCTCTGCCACTTTTACCTTTTTTCTTCTTTACGTGCTCCTTACTTATTTCTTCATTACAATTCCTGCATTTTAAGCGCATCCCTTCCCTCCTTTTTCTGTTGGTTAATAATTAAACCATTTGGGTTCTCCATAATGATAACCCGTTTTATCTTTTTTAAAATCAGGGAAAACAATTCTTTTTGTTTTTGGAGGAATTTTCCAAAACCTAACTTTTTTTCTGCTATAAAAAAAATCAACTGTTAAGTTCGATTCTCCGAAGGTTATCATTCCAGCTTTTACACGAATAAAGTTTACTTCTTTATCGCATACTGGAAATTCATATTGTTTACCTCCGCTCATAACAATGCTAATCGAATCTCTTTCAAATTTCATTTGCAATTGTATTTCCTCCTAATTTATTATTGTTAAAAAACTGCTTATTTACTTAATAATATAGCTTATTCCATCCTATTTGTCAATTATTCTTTAATCCCATCTAAGTCGATATCGTACAATATTGCTTCTTGAACTAATCTATATTTAATAATTTCGCTTGGTTTAAACCAAACCTTTATTTCTTTCTCTGCTTCTTCTGGGCTACCAGAGGCATGAACCAAGTTTCTAACCGCCCTAGTACTAGTATCAGCCAGAGAATAAGAATCAAGCGTTAAATCGCCTCTAATGGTCCCTATATCAGAAGATAATGGTTCTGTGCCTCCAGTAATTTTTCTCACGATACCAACTGCTTCATTCCCTTGCCAAATCATAGCGACTATTGGTCCGGCTGACATAAATTTCTTCAATTTACCCAAAACCCATTCGCCTCCTTTTACGGGATTACTGAATGGAGATTTCTTGCCTTTTCCCTTATATGCTTCAATAGTTTTGCTACCAACTGCCTTTAACCATCCTTTATCAATTAAATAATGTTTTTCAACTAATTGAGGCGTTGGTATAATAAATTTTAAAGCGACTAATTTTAAACCGATTCGTTCATAACGTTTAATTATTTCACCAATCAATGAACGTTGAACTCCATCTGGTTTAATTAGAACTAAAGTTCTTTCTTTAGATATATTATCTTTATTCATGGTTGTATAATATCAAATAAGGCCCCGTCTGTCAAAATACAAATATCTCCATCTTCATCAGTTCTATAAATTATTAAATCTTTTATCCGTTCTAAAACTTCTTGACTGGGATGCTTATACCTATTATCCTCCCCCACGGAAATAACAGCTATTTTAGGATTAACTGCTTTAAGAAAATTAAAAATAGTAGAACTCTTACTTCCATGATGAGCTAATTTTAAAATATCTGATTCTAAATCAAAATCTTGATTAACTAAATAATTTTCAACTTTTTTTTCAATATCACCAGTTAAAAGAATTTCTATATCGTCATAGACCAACCTTGTGACAACCGAGACATTATTAGCTGGATTAGAATAAGAACTAATTAGATTTTGATCTGGCCAAAGAATTTCTAAAATAACATTATTTTGAAGAATAATCCTTTGGCCTTGTTGCGCTAAACTTAAAGAAATATTCTTTTCTTCAATTAATTCTTTCCATTTCATATAAATTGCAGTATCTTTTTCTAATCCGCTAGTTAATATGTGTTCTATTTGATAATAATTAAGGACTTTAACTAACCCAGTGATATGATCTGCATCTGGATGAGTTAAAATAACTAAATCTATAGTTCTATCATAAAAAGACATTGTTTGATTTAATTTTTCCAAAATACTATTATCAGGACCACCATCAATTAATACTTGTTTACCGTCTGATGTTTCAATAAAGATACTATCTCCTTGTCCAATATCAAAAAAAGTAATTTCTAAAATACCATCTGAAATTTGTTCAAAAATAACAGACCATGTCCAAATAGTTGTTCCTAAAAAAATAATTAAAACAAAATATTTAATTTTCCTTTTGCCTGAAAACATAATTCCAAATAAAATAGATTAAAAACAAATAATATCCTATTAAAAATATTAAAGAAAAACTTCTAAATTCAATAGATGCTAAAGGGACTGATGACAAAGAATTGATTACTTTGATTACATAGCTTAATAAAAACCAAATTGGCCAAGCGATAATTTTAGCAAGAAATAACCAAACTAAACCAGAAAGAACTAAAATCATACCTATAATCATTATAGCAGGCAATAAAGGAACGATTAAGAGATTGGCCAATGGAGATATTAAAGAAAGTCTACCAAAATGAAAGATTAACAAAGGTAAGGTTCCTAATTGAGCAGCTAAAGTCATAGTTAAAATATCTTTTATCTTAAAAGGATTGGGCCAATTGGCTATTTTTTTATCTAAAATTGGTTTTAAATAAATAATACTTAAAGTAGCCATAAAAGAAAGCTGAAAGCCAACGTCTGATTTTATTAATAAAGGATTAAAAATAAGCATAATAACAGCAGCAAAAACAACGGCCCTTCCAGCACTCCTTAATCTTCCAATTCTTTGAGCGAATAATAATAATCCAGCCATAATCCCGGCTCTAACTGCACTAGCTGGCGCGCCAATCATAATAATATAAAGAATCAATAAGATTATAACAAAATAAAAAGCATGTTTACGCCATAATCCAATTCCCAATGCTAAAAATAATAAAATCTGAGTCATTATAATCATATGCATACCCGAGATTGCAACAATATGCCGTGTGCCTGAAATATTTAATTTGTCTTTTAATTCATCAGAAAGTCCAAATTTATCACCTAAAAAAATAGCTTTTAATACCGAACTTTGCGGTGGCAAAAGAGTTTGTTCAATAATATTTCTTAGTTTATCTTTAAAATTAAAAACTCTTTGCTTAAACCAATCTCCTTGATTTTCAGTTAATAATTTAATTTGAGGGCTATATGTAACTAAATATATTTTATCTTTAGCTAAATACTCCTGATAATCAAATTCATCAAATACAGCTGGTTCTAATAATTTTCCAAAAATCTCTAATTTATCTCCATAATGATATTTTGGATATAATTCAGTAGTAATTAAAATTTTACCTTCGATTTCATCTGTTTTAAATTCAAATTTCTGCTGATTAATTCTTTGTTCTGGTTCATTGATAATAATACCCTTCAAACAAACTTCTTTATCGTAATAATAACTAAACTCCCCGT
>CAYTNU010000004.1:0-1731 GCA_964439515.1 uncultured Candidatus Saccharibacteria bacterium
GCGGATTTAGTAGCAATACGACCACGGGGGGTGCGATCAATCATGCCTAATTGGAGAAGATATGGTTCATGAACATCGGTAATGGTATCTGCTTCTTCTTGGCATGCTGCTGCTAATGCTTGTAAACCAACTGGTCCGCCATTAAACTTAGTAATAATCATTTCTAAAAGACGTCGATCAGCTGGTTCAAGTCCATATTGATCAATTTCTAACATTTTTAATGCCTCTTGAGTTGTTGCTTGATTAATAATTCCATCGCCTCTAACTTGGCTATAGTCTCTAACTCGTTTAAGAAGTCGATTGGCTACTCTGGGAGTTTGTCTAGATGATTGCGCTATATTTTTTAATGCTTCATTTCCGCTAATTTGAACATTTAATATATTAGCTGAACGCGCAATAATATTTTCAATATCTGATTGTTCATAAAAATCTAAACGATAAGTAGCGCCAAATCGTCCTCTTAGGGGAGACGAAATTAATCCAGTTCTAGTTGTAGCTCCAATTAAAGTAAATCGTGGTAATTCTAATTGTAATGTTCTAGCAGAAGGACCTTTTCCAATAATAATATCAAGTACAAAATCTTCCATTGCTGGATAAAGGGTTTCTTCAATTGTTTTATTAAGCCGATGAACTTCATCAATAAAAAGGATATCGCCTGGTTGAAGGTTTGTTAGGATAGAAGCTAGATCGCCAACCTTTTCAATAGCAGGACCAGAAGTAACTTTAATATTATTATTCATTTCTTTTGCAATAATATGCGCTAGTGTTGTTTTTCCTAGTCCAGAGCTTCCGCATAACAGAATATGATCAACTGATTCATTCCTTTTTTTAGCTGCTTCTATTAAGATCTTAAGATTATCCTTGGTCTTATCTTGCCCCATATATTCTTCAAAGGAAGGAGGCCTGAGAGTTGAATCTAGGTATTTATCTTCGTTAAGTTGTTTTGTTTCTGTAATTTGACTTGACATTTCTATTATAATTTGCTATTATCTTAAATAAAGAGGAGAATATTCTTTCTTTTTTTATTAATATTTATTGATCTGTAGGTAATGAGGACTTAATTAAATAATTGAGTTCATGGGGGTTTCTCTTAGTTATTTGGATATTTTGGTTTCGACTGAAATATTCCTCGGAAGATTCTTTCTCTTTGCTCTCAGGCAGGGAGTTGTTGCCTACAGTTTAATGAATATTATTTTATTCTTCAAGTGAGCCGATTATTCTCTCTACTTCTTCTAAACTAGTTTTACCTTCAATTATATTAATAACAGCATCTTGGATTAGTGTAATCATTCCTTCTTCTTGAGCTTTTTTCTGAATTTCAAAAGAAGCTGATTCGCTAAGAATTAATTTTTTGATAGGTTCTGTTACACTTAAAAATTCAAAAATACCAATTCTGCCACGATATCCTATATTGTGGCATTTTTTGCATCCTTTTGCCTTATATATAACAGAGATGTCTTTTGGAATTTTAATATCAGAATTAGATGGAATTGAAGAAAGTATTTTTTTAATTGCTTCTATTATTTCGTTAGACGGCTTATATTCTTCTTTGCAATCAGGACAAAGTTTTCTAACTAATCTTTGAGCCATAATTAGATTGAGAGAAGACGCTAAAGAGTTAGGGCTTATCCCCATTCCAAAAAGTCGAGGGACTGCTCCTGCTGCTTCGTTTGTATGAATAGTGGAAAATACAATATGACCAGTTAATGCGAATTCTATAGCAATTTCAGC
>CAYTNU010000004.1:1831-51952 GCA_964439515.1 uncultured Candidatus Saccharibacteria bacterium
TAAATCTTGAATAGTTTTTAAAGAATTTTTAAATTCTTCTAAATCTTCTTTTTTAATATTAAAAACACCTTGAACAGATTTCTCCTTTTGGTGTGAAACAGCTAATTCATATCGTCCCCAGCCCTTTTTTAAACTATTTAAAGATGTGATAAATAAATTACATTCAAATCCTTGTTCTTGAAATTCTTTAATAATTTTTTGTGTTTCCGGATTTTGTGGGTCCTTGACTGCTAAACGGAGTATTCGTCCAGATTTTTTAATAATTAAAGCATTTCCTTTTTCTGCTTTTTCTTTTGGTAAAATGATTAAATCATTAGGATCAATTGGAGTAATAGTTAAATTGATATATGGCAAATCAAGAGTTTCAGCTAATTTTTTAGTTATAGCTTCTTCTCTTTCATGTTTGATTTTTTCTAGTTGTTCTTGAAGCTCTTCGCTTTTATCCATGTCATTATTTTATCTTATTTTGATGATAGGGTCAAATAGAGTATACTGATATTAATGAATAAAAAAGAGGTTATAATCCAAAGTGCTGAAGAAATGCAGAAGGTTGGAAAATATTTATCAAACGAGATTTTAAAAGAGATTTTAGAGAATAAGAAAGCAATAGTCATTGGTCTGGAAGGTGATTTGGGTAGTGGTAAAACTACTTTTGTTCAAGGCATTGCCAAGGGATTGGGAATCAAGGGAAAAATTACGAGTCCGACTTTTGTAATTATGAGGAAATATGATTTTTTGTATCATATTGATTGTTATAGGATTAAGTCAAAAGATTTACTTGAATTGGATTTTAAAGAAATTATTAAACAATCAGGGAACATTGTTGTTATTGAATGGGCTGAACGAATAAAAAAGGTTTTACCTAAAGATGTTATCTGGATGAAATTTGAATATTTAGATAAAGATAAAAGGAAAATAATATATGAAGAAATTAATTCTAATTGATGGAAATGCCTTAATTCATAGGGCATATCATGCTATTCCACCTTTAAAAACTGAAAAAGGTCAATTAGTTAATGCAGTTTATGGTTTTATTAGTATTCTCTTTAGAGTAATTCAGGAATTAGAACCAGATTATTTAACGGTTACTTTTGATTTAGCTGGTCCAACTTTTCGTAATTTAGAATATAAAGAGTATAAGGCAAAAAGGATAAAACAACCTCAAGAATTTTATGATCAAATTCCTTTAATAAAAGAATTTGTAAAAACATTAGAAATTCCTATTTATGAAAAAAAGGGATTTGAAGCAGATGATATCATAGGAACAATTGTTGAGAAAACAAAAGATAAGAAAATAAAGAAAATTATTATTACTAGTGATTTAGATGTGTTACAATTAGTTAATAAACAAACTGAAATTTATACGCTTAAAAAAGGTATTAATGATACAGCAATTTATAATCTATCAGCTATTAAAGAACGATATGGATTAACTCCAAAACAAATTATTAGTTTTAAAGGATTAAAAGGAGATCCATCTGATAATATTCCAGGAGTCCCTGGGATAGGCGAGAAAACAGCTCTTCAGTTGATTAAAGAATTTAATAGTTTAGAAAATCTTTATCAAAAATTAAGTAATAGTAGTTTAAACCAAAAATTACAATCTAGACTTTTAGAATACAAGGAACAAGCTTTTTTTAGTCAGTATTTAGTTACAATAAAGAGAGATGTATCAATTAATTTTAAATTAACAGAATGCAATTGGGGTAAATTCAATAGAAAGAAAACTAATAAATTATTAGAGACATTAGGATTTAAAAGTTTGATTAAAAGATTAGATATGATAAAATAAGAAATAATTATGATAGATAAAGAGAAGGGAAAAACCGAAGTGATCATTAAAGATAATAACCAAACTGTTCAAATGAGGTTGTTTACTACTATCGCTTTTCTTTTTATGGTTTTTCTTTTTTCTTTTTTAGGAAAAGCTAGTTTTCCGATTATAGTTTCTGTTATTTTACTTATTTGGATTATAGAACAATTTTTATTCTTCTTAATTATTAAAAGACAAAAAATAATCTCTATAATAGATAATATTTTTTTTGGTCAATTTATTTTTGATCTTTCTATATTAACTTTAATTATTCATTATATTGGAGGAGCCGAATGGGTTGGTGGTATTTTTTATTTTTTTTCTATCACTTATCTAATGTTTCATATCTCTCAAAGAAATAGAAAAATGTTTTTAGTTATTTTTGCTTTTTTGCTTTATTCTATTTTGATCCTTTCAGAATATTTTGGAATTATTTCTCATTATGGCATTATTCCTAGCTCTGGTGCTTATCAAGATTTTTATTATGTTATGATAACCATATCAGCGGTTGGAGGAGTTTTTTTCCTAATGGCTTTTACTATTAATACATTTGCTAATAGATTAAAGAAAAGAACTAAAGAGTTAGAAGAAATAAAAATTACATTACAAGGAAAGATTAAACTAAGAACAGAGAAATTAGAATTATTAACAGAGAACCTTGAAGAAAAAGTAAAAAAAAGAACAAAAGAACTTGAGACAAGAGTTAATGAATTAGAAAGATTTTATAAATTAACTATTGGCAGAGAGACAAAGATGATGGAATTAAAAGAAGAAATTAAAAAATTAAAAGAACAAAAATAATAGCCAAGGAAAATAAATGTATATTTAAGGGTTCTCCTTATCATGAATTTATTTTTAATTGGTAATATATAAAAATATGTTAAATAAAAAAGAGATTGAAGATGTTCTAAAAATAAAAGGAGAAGTTAGAGGAGCTGTTTTCAAAACAGATGCTAGGTATGTTTTAGAAAAAAAAGGAGAAGAAGAATTAAAAAAATTAGAAACAAGAATATTTAAAGAAACTGGACAACCAATTAAATATGGCAAAGAAGTTGTTGCAACTAATTGGTATCCCTTAAGTTGGCGCATTCTTTCTTTGTTGTTTATTAGAGATGCTTTTAAATGGGATGATGAAGAGATATTTAAAATGGGCTTAACTGCACCAAAATATTCTTTTATTGTTAAAACTCTTTTAAGTTATTTTGTTTCTTTAGAGAAGACCTTTACTGAAAGTACTAAATATTGGCGTGAACATTATTCAACTGGAGAACTTATTTCTCCTGTAATAGATGTCAAAGGTAAGCGATTGGTTGTTCAACTTAAAGACTTTAAAAATCATCCTATTCTTTGCTCTTATTTTAAAGGTTTTTTTAGAGCGATTGCTAATTTATCAGTTAGAACAAAGAAAATGAATATTGAAGAAGATAAATGTCCATTTAGAGGAGATGAATATCATCAGTTTGTTATTACTTGGGAATAAAAAGATTAAATAAAGATGGAAGAAAATAATACATTAAAAAATTATCAAAATGATTTAGAGAACCTAGAAAGATATATTGAAGAGTTTTCTATCTTTTTGCCATTGCCTATTTGTACTGTTAGTCCTTTAGGAATAATTATAGACGTTAATCAGGCAGCTAGAGACTTTACTGGGTATTCTGATGGTGAAGTTATTGGTGAAGATTTAGAATTTTTATTTAAGGATAAAAAATTAGCTAAAAGCTTTTTTGACCAAATAATAAAGAATGGATTAATTAAGAATCAAGAATTGATTTTGGTTGATAAGTATAAAAAAGATATTTCAGTAAGCGTTTCTGGGGCAACAAGAAAAGATGTGGAAGAAAATATTATTGGTTGTTTTTTAGCTATTTCTGATATTACTGAAATCAAAAAATTTCAAGAAAATTTAGAAGAGAAAGTAAAAGAAAGGACATATGAATTAGAAACGGCGAAAAAGGCATTGATAAATATGCTAGAAGATGCTGAAGAAGCAAGAAAGCGAATTGAAGAAGAAGAAAGCAAAACGAGAGCTACATTAATAAGTTTAACAGATGGATTAATAGTTTTTAATAAAGATAGAAAAATTACATTAGTTAATCCTGAGGCAGAGAGTGCTTTAGGATTAAAAGAAAATCAAATTTTAAACAGAGAAATAGGCAATATTTCTGAGTTTCCTAATTTGACTGAACTTTATCGTGTATTAGGAAAGAAGATAGAATGGACAGGTCAAAAATATGAATTAGTATTTGAAAAACCAATTAAAAGATATTCTCAAGTATCAATCGCTCCTGTTGTCGTTGATAAAGAAACAATTGGTTTAATGGTAATAATGCATGATATTACTCGTGAAAGAGAGATTGAACGACTTAAAACGGAATTCGTTTCTATTGCAGCTCATCAATTAAGGACTCCATTGTCAGCTATCAAATGGACTATAAAAATGCTATTAGATGGAGATATAGGACCTCTTACTTCAGAACAAATTGAATTTTTAATGAAGGGATATCAAAGCAATGAAAGAATGATTATCTTAATCAATGATTTGCTTAATGTAGCTAGAATTGAAGAAGGACGAATTATTTATGAGTTAACATCTTGTTCTATAGAAAAAATTATTCAAGAAACTATTAATAATTTATTAAACATTACTAAAAATAAAAAGATTAAACTTGTTTTCAATAAACCTAAAAAATCATTGCCTAAGATTGAAATTGATAAAGAAAAAATAAGTATTGTTATTCAAAATCTAATAGATAATGCAATTCGTTTTAGTAATCCAAATAATATAGTGACAGTTTCAATTAGTTGTGATAAAATTAATATAGAAGTAATTGTTGAAGACAATGGAATTGGTATTCCGAAAGAACAGCAAAGAAGAATTTTTAATAAATTTTTTAGAGCAGACAATGCAATAAGATTTGAGACCGAAGGATCTGGATTGGGATTATTTATTGCTAAAAACATTATTGAAGCACATAAGGGAAAAATTTCATTTAAAAGTAAAAAAGGTAAAGGAACTATCTTTAAGTTTACTTTGCCTGTAAAATAAATATATGAAAAAACTTATTATTATAGAAGATGAGGAAACATTACTTAATCTTCTAGAAAAAAAATTAAACCAAGAAGGATATGAAGTTGATATTGCTAGAAATGGAGAAGAGGGGTTAGAAAGGATTAGAAGTAATAGACCAGATTTAATTCTTTTAGATATTGTTATGCCTAAAATGGGAGGATTTGAGGTTATGGAGATACTTAGAAAAGACGAAGAATTAAAAAAAATTCCAATCATTATTATCTCTAATTCTGGTCAGCCAGTTGAACTAGGAAGAGCCAAAGAATTGGGTGTTGTTGATTGGTTAATTAAAACTGATTTTGCACCTCAAGAAGTAGTTGATAAAGTAAAAAAACAATTTAATAAAGAGTTATAATAATTATGACTAATGATGTAGAAAAAAAAGCATTTATTTTATTAGTTGAAGATGATAAATTTTTACGTGAACTTTTAGTTCGTAAATTAGAAACAGTTGGTTTTAAAGTTTCAGCTGCAGTTGATGGTCGTGAAGCACTAAAAAAGGCCAAAGAAGAATTACCAGATTTGATATTATTAGATTTAGTTCTTCCGGGTATAGATGGTTTTGATATTTTGAAACAGATTAAAGAAGATTCTGAAACTAGTAAAATCCCAGTAATTATTCTAAGCAATCTTGGACAAAGAGAAGAAGTTGAAAAAGGGTTAAAATTAGGAGCAGATGATTATTTAATAAAAGCTCATTTTACACCTGATGAGATTATTAATAAGGTTAGTGGTATTTTGGGGATTAAATAAATAACTTTTAATATGTTTAATAAGAAATTAATTATAATTTCGTTTTTTATTATTTTAGCCCTTGGGCTAATTTTTGTTTGGCAAAAAAGTAGTTGGACAATTGAAGTTGGGAACGAATCAACTGACTCAATTATTGGAATAGAGAATGAAGGGATTAGCCCTTTAAGTGGGTTGGTTTGCGATAATTACAAAAGAAGACCATTCGCTGTTGTTTTGGCTAATGACCCTGTAACTCGTCCTTTATCTGGTCTCTCTAAGGCAGATTTAGTTATTGAAATGCCAGTGATTACAAACAGTATTACTAGAATGATTGCTTTTTATGTTTGCAATGATCCAGAAGAAATTGGTTCTTTGCGTAGTGCTCGTCATGATTTTATTCCTCTAGCGCAAGGACTTGATTCTATTCTAGTGCATTGGGGTGGTTCTCATTTTGCTTTAGATAAATTAGATGCTGGTGTCATAGATAATATTGATGCTTTAAAAAATCCATATAATGCTTTTTATCGTGAAGGTAGTAAGCCACAACCACACAATGGATTTACTTCTTTAGACCGTTTAAATAATAGTGCTAAAAAACTTAATTATCGTTTAACGAATGTTTTTGAAGGTTATTCTTTTATTAAGGAGAAAAAAGGACAATCGAATGATAAGGTTTTAAGAATAAATTATTCTTATCCATATAATGTTTCTTATCAATATGACTCAATTACCAATTCGTATTTTCGTTATAGAACGAACTTAAAGGAAGTGGATGCTAGCAATGATAAACAGATTGAAGCAAAAAACATCGTTGTTATGAGATCTTTTTCTAAACAAATTGAAGGTCCATACTATAATGATTTAGATTTAGAAGGAAGCGATGAATGTCAAATTTATCAAAATGGTATAGTCATTGATTGTATCTGGAAAAAGAGCGAAATTAATCCATATAGTAAGCTTAAATTTTTAGATAATGATGACAATGAAATTCCTTTTGTTCAAGGACAAACATGGATAGAAATAGTCGAACCAAATCAAGAGGTAACATGGGAATAAAATATGCTTATTTTACTCTATGGCGAGGATGGTTTTCGTTCGCGTCAAAAATTAAATGAGATTATAAAACAGTATCAAGACAAAAATCAAATAGGTCTTAGTTTGATTCGTTTTAAAGAAAATGATTTAGATATTGATAAGATTAGACAAAATATTGAATCTGTTTCAATGTTTGATGAAAAAAAATTAATTATTTTAGAAGATGTTTTTAAAAATAAGATTTTTTTTAAAGATTTTTCTAAGTATATTAAGAAAAATAAATTAAAAGATAATCAAAATATAATTGTTGTTCTTTATCAAGATGGGAAATTGACAGGAAGTGCATTCAAGGGTCAATTTAGCATGTTTGAAGAATTTAAATCTTTAAATAATGTAGAAACAGTTAATTGGCTTAAAAAAGAAATAAGTAAAAATAATATTGATATTAATCATGGAGCTTTAATAAAATTAGTGTCTTATATCGGCAATGATTTATGGCAATTGAATAATGAGATTAATAAACTGGATAGTTATAAAAATGGTAAAACAATTAATGAAGAAGATATTGATATTTTAGTTAATGTTAAAATAGATACTAATATTTTTAATACATTAGACGCTTTAGCAAAAAGAGATAAAAAAACAGCGTTTAAACTTTTGCATGAACATTTAGAACAAGGTGAAAATGAAATTTATTTACTTTCAATGTTTGTTTATCAGGTTCGTACATTAATTAAACTTAAAGATTTAATTGAAAAAGGAACAACATATTATGATTTAGCAAAAAAATCAAAATTACATCCTTTTGTAATTAAAAAAAGCTCTGAACAATTAAATAATTTTAGTTTAGAACAATTAAAGAAAGTTTATCATCGCTTATTAGAAATTGATTTGGAATTAAAAAAAGGCCACATAGATGGACAAGTGGCCCTTGATTTGCTTATAGCAGAAATTTAATTATTTAATCTTCTCAACAATCTTTTTAAAGATTTCAGGTTGTTTTTCAGCTAAATGAGCTAATATTTTTCTATCTATTTCAATATTAGCCTTTTTTAATCCATTAATGAATTTACTATAAGTTACTCCAAGCTCTCTGGAGGCAGCATTAATTTTGATTTGCCAAAGTCGGCGAAAATCTCGCTTTTTCTTTTTGCGATCCACATAAGAATGAGTAAGCGCATGCTTTACTGCATCTTTGGCTAATTTATATTTAGAATTGCGTCCCCATTTATATCCCTTAGCCTGTTTAATAACTTTTTTTCTTCGTTTGTGGGCCATAGTGCCCCGTTTTATTCTAGTCATATTTCAAAAAAACCAAATTATATACTTGGTAATATCTTTTTAATTTTTTTACTATCAACTGATGAAAGCTTGCTTGTTTTTCTTTTCTTTCTAGTTTGGTTACTTGAATCTTTAGCATTGAAGTGTCCTTGATGAACTCTTCTGACTAATATTTTCTTTTTTCCAGTAACTTTTATTCTTTTAAGCAATGCCTTTCTAGTTTTTAATTTAGTCATTATTGTTTACCTATAACGATACTTAATCCTCTTGGTTGTCTTCTTATTTCTTGTTCAATTTTTGTTTCTGAAGGAATTAATTTAATAAATTGAGTTAATTTTTCTTTGGCTAAATCAAATAAACTTTTTTCTCTGCCTTTCAAAATCATTTCAATCCTTACTTTATCTCCTTTTCCAAAAAACTTTTCTATTTGTTTAATTTTGGTTTCTAAATCATGCTGACCAGTTCTCATGCTAATTCTTATTCCTTTAATCTCTGTTTGTTTTTGTTTGCTTTTTTGTTTTTTGTCTTCTTTTGATTTTTGATATTTATATTTACCACCATCCATAATTCGGCAAACAGGTGGTTTAGCATTTGGAGCAATTTCAATTAAATCAAGCCCTTTTTCTCGGGCCATAGCTAAAGCTTTGGATATTTCAACAGCACCGATATTTTCATTATTTTCATCAATTAATCGAATAGGATTAGCTTTAATCCAGTGGTTAATCCGTGTCCGTGGTTCCCATTTAGTTTTATTGTACCTTCTTTTGTAAATAGTTTTTTAATTTAATTATGTGGAGAAGGGGAGAATCGAACTCCCGTCTGAAAGTTATCTTTTAATAATTCTACAAGCTTATCTTGGTTTTGAATAAAAATCAAGAACTAAAAACCAAGCAAAACATTCTTAATTTTTTATCTCATAAGTTTCAATAATTAAAATGAGACGATTTTAATTATCTATTCTGATAAGTTGACACCCGAATTCCTCTATCAGAAATCAAGGATTCAGATGACTACTGACTTTAAGCAGTAGCAAAAGCTAAATTATTGTTAGCAATTATAGGTTTTGTAAGTTTTACGAGATTACACTCGACTTGCTTATTAAAAAAAAGAACTCCCATCGATACCTGTCATCCCCATAGTATTCTTTTATTTAATTTTATCCTCCTTCTTCTTCTTCTTTATATCTTTTCATATTTATCTTCTTTCTTTTAATGCTCTGTTAATTCTTATCTTAGATTCGCGTTTTTTTATACCTTCTCGTTTATCTGCTTGTCTTTTACCTTGACCCAGTGCAAATTCTAGCTTTATTCTATTGTGCTTAGTATAGACCCGGAGAGGTACCAAAGTCAAGCCTTTGCCTTTTTTCTTCCCAATTAGACTTGTGATTTCATTTTTATGCAAAAGAAGTTTTCGAGAGCGAGTTGAGTCATAATCTTGTGGCATATTTTTTGGCTGATAGGGTGAAACTAAGGAATTAATCAGCCACGCCTCTTCGTCTTTAACTGTAACATAAGCGCCTTTCAAACTTATGTGTCCATTTTTGACTGCCTTAACTTCATATCCAGCCAAAATTAAGCCTGCCTCGAATTTTTCTAGGATGTTATAGTCATACTTGGCTCTACGATTTGTTGCTAAATTAGTCATATTTTTATTATAGCATAAAATGTTAACAGCCAGTCCTTTTGAACTGGCTGCTTTGGTTATTTCATAATAAATGCCTTAACTGATTTATTACAAAAGGAACTGCACTTTTGGCGAAGAATGGATGCATTCCCAGAAGGCCGATGTGAATTTCGACCTTTTCTTCCTCATCTGCGAAGACGAAGACGTCTTCTCTCGATTTCATTAATTCGGGGTTTTTAGATAATTCTATTTTTAGTTCTTGAGCTATCTTTTTTGCAGTATTGATTGTTGAAAGCATATCTTTTTCATATGATTCTTTTCCAGGATCCATGAATTTTTTAGGATATATTCCAATCCTTCCATTACCACCCAGCTCTATTATGTCCGGGTCCAAGCTCTCTTCAATCCCTTCCCTTATCTCGTGAATCCTTTCTTCCCATTGCTTCAATCTTTCTATCTGAATTATCATTTTGCCCTCCCTAGCATTTATTATTTTAAATTACTATTAACAAGCATACAATAATATTAAGATTTGTCAATATTAATCTTGAGTAAATTGAATAAATAAGCTATGATTATGTTATGCTAAGAGATAAAATAGAAAAATTAATTAAAGATTTAGTTAAACAAGAAGTTGAATTAGAGCATCCAGCTATATCTAATCATGGTGATTTTTCTACCAATGTTGCCTTAAGAGCAAAAATTGATCCAGACGAGATTATTAATAAATTGAAAAATAATTCTTTGTTTGAAAAAGTTGAGAAAGCTGGTCCAGGATTTATTAATGTATATCTATCTAAAAAAGCTCTTAATGAAGAATTAGTAGAAATTTTAGAAAAAGGTAATAATTATGGTCAATTAGAGATTGGTCAGAATAAAAAAGTTCAAGTAGAATTTATTTCTGCTAATCCAACAGGTCCATTAACCGTTGGAAATGCTCGTGGCGGACCATATGGAGACGTTTTAGCCAATATTCTTAAGAAAGCTGGTTATAAAGTAGAAAAAGCATACTATATTAATGATTTTGGACAGCAGATTAGGGAATTGGGTAATGAAGACGGAAAATATCAAGAAAAAGAAATCAATATTCTTAGAAAACTAACTCAAGAAAAACTTAAAACCAAAGATTCTTTTGAAGTTGGTCAGAAACTTGCCAATCAAATTCTTAAATCTTTTATTAAGAAAACCACTGATAAGATGAGAATTAAATATGATGAATGGATTCTTGAATCTGATTTACATAAAGAAGGGGAAATAGATAAAATTCTTGATTTTTTAAGAGACAAAAAGTTAATTTACAAGAAAGAAGATGCAGAATGGTTTAAATCATCTGATTTTGGAGACGAGAGAGATAGGGTTATGATTAAGAAAGATGGAAATAAGACATATTTAGCTGGAGACATTGCTTTGCATAATGATAAGTTTAAAAAATTTGATAAAGTGATCAATGTTTGGGGAGCAGATCATCATGGAGACATCCCTGGATTAATGGCTGGGGTAGAGGCAATCGGTCATAAAGGGAAATTAGAAATTATTCTTTTGCAGTTTGTGACTATTTTAGAAAAAGGTGAAAAACAAAAAATGTCTAAAAGAGCAGGCGTCTATGTTTTAATGGATGAGTTATTAGATAGGGTTGGAGTTGATGCAACAAGATTTTTCTTTCTACAAAAATCATCTGACACTCATTTAAATTTTGATATTAATTTAGCGAAAGAACAGTCAAGTAAAAATCCTGTTTACTATGTTCAGTATGCATATGCAAGAATTTGCAGTATTTTAAAGAAGATAGAATTTAAAGACGAAGGAGATTTAGACAAACTTATTCATCCGTCAGAATTAAATTTAATTAAAGAATTAATTAAGTTCCCAGAAATAATTAAAGACACATCTAATGACTATCAAATTCAAAGATTGCCCTATTATTCGATGGAATTAGCTAATAAATTTCATAAATTTTATGAGAATTGTAGAATATTAGGAGAAGAGGAACAAATTGCTCAGGCAAGAATTAGTTTAATTAAAGCAACTCAAATTATTTTAAAAAACATTCTGGATATAATGGGAATTTCAGCTCCAGAAAAAATGTAATTTATGGATACAATACCTAAAATAGAAGAAAAAATATTAAAATTCTGGAAAAAGAATAAAATCTTTGAAAAGAGTTTGAAAAAAAATAACAAAAAAAAATTTGTTTTTTTTGAAGGTCCACCAACTGCCAATGGGAAACCTGGAATGCATCATGTTGAAGCTCGCGCTTTTAAAGATGTTATTCCACGATATAAAACAATGCGAGGATTTTTTGTTGACAGAAAAGCGGGATGGGACACACATGGATTGCCAGTTGAATTAGAAGTGGAAAAAGAATTGGGGTTTAAGAACAAGGAAGATATTGAAAAATATGGAATCGCTAAGTTTAATCAAAAATGTAAAACAAGTGTTTGGAAATACAAAAATGAGTGGGAAAAAATAACTGAAAGAATTGCTTTCTGGATAGACATAAAAGATCCATATATTACCTATGAAGATAAATATATTGAAAGTGTTTGGTATATCCTTAAAAGAATATGGGATAAAGGATTATTATTTAAAGGATTTAAAATTGTTCCCTATTGTTCTAGATGCGGGACAGTGCTTTCTTCTCATGAAGTATCTCAAGGATATCAGAGCATTGAAGAAAATTCTGTTTATTTAAATTTTAAAGTTACTAATGGAAATAATAAAGTCAAAAAAAATGATATTATTCTTGCTTGGACAACTACGCCATGGACCTTACCTGGGAATGTTGCATTGGCAATAGGTGAAAAAATTGATTATGTAAAAATAAATTACCAAGATAAGAAATATATTTTAGCAAAGAGTAGATTGGGAGTCATTGATGGAGAATATAAGATAGAAGATGAGTTTAAGGGAAAAGATTTAATAGATGTAGAATATAGTCCCTTATTTAATATTAAATCAATTAAGAATAGTGATAAAAAAGCATATTATGTTATTTCAGCAGATTTTGTTAGCACTGAAGATGGAACTGGCGTTGTTCATATAGCACCAATGTATGGCGAGGATGATTATGAGATAGGAAAGAAAGTTGGATTACCAGAAATTCATACTGTTACTGATAATGGATTTTTTACTGAAGATTTAGCAGATTATGGTTTATTAAATAAATTTGTTAAAGATAAAGAGATAGAAAATAAGATTTTAAATTATTTAAAAGAGAATGAACTTCTTTTTAAAGAAGAGAAATATAGGCATGACTATCCTTTTTGTTGGCGTTGCGATACTCCATTAATATATTATGCTAAAGAATCTTGGTTTATTGGAATGTCAAAGTTACGTAAGAATCTAGTAGCTAATAATAGGAATATTTTTTGGGAGCCAAGTCATATCAAAAACGGTAGGTTTGGTGAATTTATTAAAGAAGCTAGAGATTGGGCTTTGTCTAGAGAGAGATATTGGGGCACTCCTTTGCCTATTTGGGAATGTGAGAAATGTGGAGAAGTAAAATGTATCGGTAGCGCTAAAGAATTGGGTAAAAAAGTTAAAGAATTACATAGACCATACGTTGATGATATTAAATTAAAATGTAAATGTGGTGGAGACATGATTCGCGATAAGAGTGTTATTGATTGTTGGTTTGATTCTGGAGCAATGCCATTTGCTCAATGGGGATATCCTTACTTAAAAGATAGTAAAAAGAAATTTAAAGAATATTATCCAGCTGATTATATTTGTGAGGCAATTGATCAAACAAGAGGTTGGTTTTATAGTCTTTTAGCAATTGCTACATTGATGGAATATATTGGTGAAATTAAACAAGGACATTGTTTTAATAATGTAATTTGTTTAGGTCATGTTTTAGATAGCAATGGTAAAAAAATGTCAAAATCAAAAGGAAATGTCGTTGATCCTTGGGAGATATGTAATAAATTTGGAGCCGATTCTCTACGCTGGTATCTATATACTGTTAACCAGGCCGGAGAGCCAAAAAGATTTAATATCAAAGATATTATAGATAAAAATAGGAGAGTATTTGGAACCTTGTTTAATTCATTTGTCTTTTTTCAGACTTATAAAGATAAAAAATTTAAGCCTAAAAAGATAAAGTCTAAGAACATTTTAGATAAATGGATTATTTCTAAATTTAATTTATTAAATAACTCTGTAGTTAATAGTTTAGAAAAATATGACATTGTTTCAGCTGCTCGTTTGATTGAAAGTTTTATTGATGAACTTTCAAATTGGTATATTCGTCGTTCAAGAACAAGATTGCAAAAATCAAAAAATAAAGAAGAGAAAGAAGAAGCAAGTCAAACATTATATAGAATTTTATTTGATATTTCTAAATTAATTGCTCCATTTGCACCATTTATGGCTGAGGAGATTTATAGAAATTTAAGAACTAATAAAGATTTAGAATCGGTTCATCTTTGTGATTATCCAAAGCCAAATAAAAAATTAATTGATAAACAATTAGAATTAAGAATGGAAAAAGTGAGAGAAATTGTTGTTTTAGCTTTAGCTGAAAGAGCTAAAAAAGGAATTAAAACAAGGCAGCCATTAAAAAGTTTAACAATTAATAATAAAACGATAGTTGAGAGTAAGGAATTAACTGATTTAATAAAAGAAGAGGTCAATGTTAAAGAAGTGATTTTTGGTAAAAATGTTAAATTGGATATAAAAATTACCAATGAATTAAAAATAGAAGGAATGATTAGAGATCTAATTCGTTTTGTTCAAGGAATGCGAAAAGATGGAGGACTAAAACCAGGTCAAAAAATATGTTTACATTATTCAACTTCATCAAAATTAAATGAAATAATTTTAAAACATCAAACAGAAATTCAAGAAGAAGTTACTGCTAAAAAAATAGAATCTAAAATAAAAGAAAAAGAAGTTTTTTTAGCAGAAAAAGAAGTTGAATTAGATGGTCAGAAAATTTGGATAGGAATAAGAAAATAATGCTTTATAAAACTCAAGGAATTATTATTAAGAATTCAAACTTAGGAGAGGTTGATCGTTTAATAACTGTTTATACTAATGATTTTGGTAAACTGGTAATTAAAGGTAAGTCGGTTCGTAAAAATCAAGCAAAGCTCAAGGGTCATCTTGAACTTTTTTTATACTCTCATCTGATGATTGCCCCTGGTCGTGGATTCGATATTATTACCGGTGCTGAAACAATTAAAAATTTTTCTTATCTTCGTAAAAATTTAAATTGTTTATTTGTAGCTCATTATTTTTCTGAATTAATGGATAAAATAATTGTTGGTCCAGAAAAAGATGAAAATATTTGGCGATTATTATTAAATAGTTTTGAACAACTTGATCAAAAAGAAACAGACATTAAACTAATAGTTAGTAATTTTGAAAATAAGTTTTCACAATTTTTAGGTTATGGACAACAAAAAGATTTTGTTTCTTTTGCTGAATCAATTGTGAATAATAAGATAAATAGTTATCAAAATTTAATAAAAATGCTATAATTATATAAATGAAATTAGATGAATTAAAAAAGAAACTATATAAGCCTGAGGATCAATTTGGAAAGAGGATAGAAATTTTAGGTGATTTTCAATCTAAGAATAAAGACAGTGAAAAAGTTGCTCAAGAATGGAAAAAAACAGAAAAGAAAAAAATATCTCCTCAAATAAAGAAAAAAATATCAATTATTGGTATTTCTATTGCAGTTGTTTTTATGGTAATTGCTATTTTTTTTATTTGGCGTGGATTTACTTCTTTTGATAAAAATGGAATAGAGATAGAAATTAATGGACCAGAAAGAGTAGTTAGCGGAGAAGAAATTAAATATACAATAAAGTATAAAAATAATACTAGAATGACATTGGAGAATGTTAAATTAATTTTTCATTATCCAGAAGATTCGATTTTATCTAATCAAAAAGATATAGATGAAATAATTAATTTATCTAATATTGAAGCTGGACAAGAAAAAGAAGTAGAACTATTGGTTAGGGTTATGGGATTAAAAGGAGAAGAGAAAAAAGCATGGACAGAATTAAGCTATCAACCATTAAATTTTAGTTCTAGATATGTTAATGAAGCAGAATTTATTAGTGAAATAATTTCCGTTCCTTTGATCTTAGATTTTGATTTACCAGAAAAATTAGTATCTGGTCAATCTTTTAATTTTTCTTTAAAGTATTTAAATCAAGCAGAGGTTTCTTTTGATGATGTTCGAATCCGCTTTGAATATCCAAATGGTTTTGTTTTCGAATCAGCCAATGAGGATCCATTAGAAAATGATAATGTTTGGCATTTAGGGAAGTTAATGGCTGGAGAACAAGGTAAAATTTTTATTCAAGCTAATATTCAAGGTGAAGAAAATGATGTTAAATCATTTAAAGCAGAATTAGGTTTTTTAAAAAATGATGAATTTACTACTTACGCTGAAACAGTAGGCGCTCTTCAAATTTCATCGTCTCCTTTATCAGTTACCCAAACTATTAATGATAATGATAGCTATATCGCAAAAGCCGGTGATAAATTAAGTTATCAGATTAATTATAAAAACACTACCAATGTTGCGATTAAAGATGTTATTATTACTTCAAAATTAGAAGGAGATGTTTTGGATTTGACCAGTTTAGAATTAATAGGTGCTTCTTTTAATGGTGGAGATCGAATAATTACTTGGAATGCAGGTAATCTTTCAGCATTAGGCTATCTTGGTCCCTATCAAGAAGGGAAGGTAAATTTTACTGTTAATGTTAAGAGTTCTTTGCCGATTAAAACTTATAGTGATAAAAATTTTACAATTAACAATACAGTTAAAATTGATTCTTTAGAAATACCTTTTGGATTAGAGGATATTGAAATTGCAGGACAGAGTCAGACAGTAACTAAAGTATCTAGTCAAATAAATTTTCAAGCACAAGGACATTATTATGATGATTTAATTCCTAATAGTGGACCTATCCCACCAAAAATTGGAGAGACGACTACTTATACAATTAAATGGAGATTGGTGAATACAAGTAATGATTTAAAGAATGTTAAAGTAATAGCATTTTTGCCTCCTCATGTTACGTGGGTTAATAAGATTAATCCTGGTTATGCTGATTTGAAATATAATTCTCAAACCGGACAAGTAATTTGGACGATAGGTGATTTGCAGTCTGCTACAGGAATTCTTTTACCAGCGAAAGAGGTTGCTTTTCAAATATCCATTACTCCGAGTTTAGCTAATTTGGGTGATTTGGTTGAATTAATTGGTCAATCTAAGGTTTCTGGTCAAGACGATTTTGTTGGTTTAGAATTAATTAGTTTTGTTAAATCAATTGATACTGATTTGCCAGATGATTTAAAAATAGGTCAAAAACAAGGAAAGGTTGTTCAATAAATTTATGGTTACAATGGAAAAAATTGTATCTTTAGCTAAAAGAAGAGGATTTGTTTATCCTTCTTCGGATATTTATGGTGGTTTTGCGGCAATTTATGATTACGGACCTTATGGAGTTGAATTAGAAAATAATATTAAGCGTTTTTGGTGGCGAAATGTAGTTTTAAAAAGAGAAGACATAGTTGGCTTGGATTCAGCTATTTTTATGCATCCTAAGATTTGGGAAGCTAGTGGTCATGTGTCTGGTTTTTCTGACCCCTTAGTTGAATGCAAAAATTGTCATGCTCGTTTTAGAGTTGATCATTTATTGGCTGAAATTAATGTGGAGGCTGACGAGAAAATGTCTGAAGAGGAAATTAACAAGATTTTTTCTGAGAACAAAGAAAAGATAAAATGTCCTAATTGCGGTAAAAATAATTTTACTGATGCCAAGAAATTCAACCTTTTAGTTAAGTCTAATCTGGGTAATTTTACAGGAGATTGGGACAAGGAACCAGCTTATTTACGCGGAGAAACTTGCCAGGGAATTTATGTTAATTATAAGAATATTTTAGATTCAACAAGAGTCAAAATTCCTTTTGGCATTGCTCAAATTGGTAAAGCTTTTCGCAATGAAATAACAGCTCGTCAATTTCTTTTTAGAACACGAGAGTTTGATCAAATGGAAATGCAATATTTTGTTCATCCAGATAAAGAAATGGAAGAGTATGAAAAATTAAGAGAAGATCGTTGGCAATACTATTTAGACTTAGGGCTTAAAAAAGAACATTTAAAATGGGAAAAGCATAAAAATTTGGTTTTTTATGCTAAGGCGGCTTATGATATAGAATATAAGTTTCCTTTTGGTTTTGATGAATTAGAAGGTGTCCATGCTCGAGGTGATTATGATTTATCTCAACATACTAAATTTTCTGGAAAAGATTTATCATATTTTGATTCTAAAACAGGTGAGAAATATATGCCTCATATTATTGAATCATCAGTTGGAGTGGGTCGAACAGTTTTTGCTGTTTTAACTGAGGCCTATACTGAAGAAAAAGTAGGCAAAGAGATAAGAGTAGTTATGAAATTTCCTAAACGATTAGCTCCAATTCAGGTAGCAGTTTTTCCTCTTTTAAGAAATAAGTTAAAATTGGTTAAGAAAGCTAGAGAGATTTTTGATCAACTTAAAATATCCTATACCTGTGAGTTTGACGATCATGGTAATATTGGTAAGCGTTATCGTCGACAAGATGAAATCGGAACACCCTATTGTATTACAGTTGATTTTGATAGTTTAGATAATGATGATGTTACAATTCGTGATCGTGACACCATGAAACAAAAGAGAATTAAAATTAAAGAACTAGACCCTTATCTTAAAAAACAATATGGCAAATAATTATAAAAAAACAACTCTTAAAAATGGATTAAGAATTATTACTGTTCCGTCTAAAAATACAAAAACAGCAGCAGTTTTGGTATTAGTAAAAACAGGATCTAAATATGAAACTAAAGATATTAATGGAATATCTCATTTTTTAGAACATATGTTTTTTAAGGGGACTAAAAAATATCCTAGTACTTTAAAACTAATAGAACCATTAGATAAAATTGGTGGAATATATAATGCTTTTACTAGTGAAGAATATACTGGTTATTGGACTAAAGTTGATGCTGATCATTTAGATTTAGCATTAAGATGGGTTTCTGATATATATTTAAATTCTAAAATAGAGCAAGAAGAAATCAATAGAGAAAAAGGCACTATTCTTCAAGAACTTAATATGCTTTTAGACACGCCAATGCGTTATGTATATGATCTTTGGACAGATCTTCTTTATGGAGATCAGCCTGCTGGATGGGATGTTATTGGTACAGAAGAAGTAATTAAAAAAGCAAAAAAAGAACAATTTATTAAATATTTAAAAGAACATTATTCTTCTAAAAATACAATAATTGCTATAGCAGGAAATATTGATTATAAAAAAACTATTAATAAAGTTAAAAAATATTTTAAACCTATTAATAGTAATTTAGTTAAAGATAAATTGCCGGTTAAAGAGGAACAAAGCAAACCTGAATCTTTGATTTATTATAAAGATACAGATCAAACACATCTTCATTTGGGAGTACGGGCTTATAATACTTTTCATCCTGATAAGTATGCATTAGGTTTGTTAGCAGTAATATTGGGTGGCAATATGAGTTCTCGTTTATGGATATCCGTTAGAGAGAGACAAGGATTAGCATATTATGTTGGTTCTAGTATTGATACTGATACTGACACAGGATCTTTTGTTACTCGAGCAGGAGTTGATAATCAAAAAGTAGAAAAGGCGATTGTCACAATTCTTGATGAATATAAAAAAATATCTCAGAAAAAAATAACCCTAGCTGAACTTAAAAAAGCTAAAGATTACATTAAAGGAACTTCTTTGATTGGTATGGAATCATCAGATGAGAAAGCTTCTTTTTATGCTTCTCAAGAACTTTTAACTAATAAAATTTTGACTTTAGAGGAAAAATTCAGTAAAATAAATAAAGTGACAGTTGATGATATTCAGCGCGTGGCTAAAGACATTTTTAAACCAGAAAAATTAAATTTAGCATTAATCGGACCGTTTAAGGATAAAAAAAGATTTGAAAAAATATTAAAGATTTAATATGGATAATTCTCAAACATTTAATATCTCTACCTCTACTATTTTCCGAATTATTATTATTTTATTAGGTTTGGTATTTTTGTATTTTATTCGTGATATTCTTTTAATTATTTTTGTATCAGTTATTATCGCAGCCGCAATGAATGGTCCGGTGAGTTGGTTGCAGAATCATAAAATACATCGTATTTTAGGAGTTCTTTTTGTCTATTTAATCTTTTTACTATTAGCTATTTTAGTTATTACAATAATTTCTCCTGTACTGGCTGAACAGATTAAACAATTAGCTAATTATTTTCCAGAACTTATAGAAAAAGTAAATATTGGTTTCCAGGAATGGTGGGGACAATATAGAACAGATGTTAATTTACAGTCTTTTTTAGATAATTTTAGCAATAAGTTAAATCAGGCTACGTCTAGTATCTTTGGTACTGTTGTCGGTCTTTTTGGTGGCTTGTTTTCGTTCGGTATTGTTTTAGTTATTTCTTTCTATTTAGCTGTTCAAGAAAAAGGCGTGAAAAGATTTTTTATTTCGATGACACCGAGTGAACATCAGCATTATGTTTCCGATTTGATTAACAGAATTCAGATTAGAATAGGAGGATGGTTGAGAGGTCAATTGCTTTTGATGTTAATTATTGGTTCTTTAACTTTTATTGGTCTTTACTTTTTAGGAGTTAAATATGCCTTAACATTGGCTTTAATAGCTGGTATTTTAGAATTAATTCCATATATCGGACCATTTATAGCTCTTATCCCTGCAGTTATTTTAGCTTTTGTTCAATCGCCGATGCTCGCTTTATTAGTTATTGTGCTTTATGTCGTTATTCAGCAATTAGAAAATTATGTTATTGTTCCACAAGTAATGAAAAAGGCAGTAAATCTTAATCCAATTGTTATTATTGTCGTTATGTTAATTGGTGCTAAATTGGCTGGTGTTATGGGAATTATTCTATCTATTCCATTAACAGCTGCAGTAGCAGAGTTTCTTAAAGATTTTCAAAAATAAATTTAATTGAAAAACATAGTGAAAATTACCCTTGCCAAAAGGGTCTTTTTTTATATACAATATAAGCATGAACCTATATATTATTGCTACTCCGATTGGGAATCTTAGTGATTTATCTTTTAGATCTTTAGATATTTTAAAAGGTGTGGATTTAATTCTTTGTGAAGATACTAGAGTTACTAAAAAGCTTTTAAATCGTTATGAAATTTCTAAGCCAACTGCTAGCTATCATCAGCATAGTAAATTAAATAAGAACAAATATATTTTAGAAGAATTAAAAAAAGGTAAGAATTTGGCCTTGGTTTCAGATGCTGGGACCCCAACCATCAGTGATCCAGGAGCTAAATTAATTGAATATTTAGGTAAAGAATTACCAATCTTAAATATTATTCCGATACCTGGTCCATCTGCTTTAATTTCTGCTTTAAGTGTTTCTGGATTTTCGGCTGATAAATTTATTTTTCTTGGATTTCCGCCAGTAAAAAATAAAAGGAAAAAATTTTTTCAAGAAATTGCAGATTTAAAATATACCGCTGTTTTTTATGAATCTCCTCATCGGATTTTAAAAACATTGGGAGAGTTAGAAATAGTTTTAGATTCTGAAAGAAAGATTGTTGTTTGTCGTGAATTAACTAAAAAATTTGAAACAATTTATCGTGGGAATATCAAAGAAGTTATTGAACAAATTAATAACGATAAGATCAAAGGAGAATTTGTTATTGTTTTAGAAAGTAAATAATATGAAAAAGAAATTCTATATTACTACACCCATATATTATGTTAATGATAAGCCACATATTGGACATGCCTATACAACAATTGCAGCTGATGTTTTAGCGCGTTATCATCGTAAATTAGGAGATAATGTTTATTTTTTAACAGGCACAGATGAACATGGTGATAAAATCGCTGAATCTGCAAAAAAAGCCGGAAAATCTCCTCAAGAATTTACAGATGAAGTAGTAAAAGATTTTAAAAAAGCATGGGAGAAATTAGATATTAAATATGATGATTTTATTAGAACCACGGAAGAAAGACATGAAAAGGGAGTAATTAAATTTTTAACTAAACTAAAGCAAGGCGACAATATTTATCAAGATGATTATAAGGCGATGTATTGTGATGATTGTGAGGACTTTATTTTTAAAAAAGACCTAGTTGATGGTAAGTGTCCGTATCATAAAAAAGAACCCAAATTAGTTTCTGAAAAAAACTATTTTTTCAAATTAATTGATTTTTTACCTCAAGTTAAAAAATTAATTGAAAAAAATGAGATAATAATTGAACCAAAAGAACGTAGGAAAGAAGTTCTTTCTTTGTTAAAACAGGATTTAGGTAATCTTTCTATTTCTAGACAAAGAGTAAAATGGGGAATTGATTTGCCCTTTGATAAAAAACAAAAGATATATGTTTGGGTAGAAGCTCTTCAAAATTATATTACTGCAATTGGTTATGGAAATGATGAGAAGAAATTTAATAAATACTGGCCCGTTGACGTTCATTTAATTGCTAAGGATATTGTTAAATTCCATTGTATTTTTTGGCCAGCTCTTCTTTTAGCGGTTGGATTAAAACCACCTAAAAAAGTTTTTGTTCATGGATTTTTTACAGTAGATGGACAAAAAATGAGTAAAACATTAGGAAATGCTATTGATCCAATTTATTTGGTTGATAAATATGGCGTAGATGCAGTTAGATATTTTTTATTAAGAGAAATTTCATTTGGCAATGATGGAGATTTTAGTATTAAACGATTAGAAGAGAGATATAATTCTGATTTGGCTAATGGACTTGGTAATTTAGTTAGTAGAGTTTTGACGTTATCAGAAAAAGTTAAAGCCAAAAAGAATAAAGCAAACAAGGAATTTAATTTAAAAATTGAATCAGTTCAAAAGAAATACAAGGAAGCGATGGAAGAGATTAAACCTAATGAAGCATTAGAATCAATTTGGCAATTAATTAGTTTTTGTGACGAAAACATTGAGAAGAATAAGCCATGGGAATTAATTAAAAATAATCAAGATAAAGCCAAAGAAGTTTTAGGGCAATTATTAATAGCTCTTAAAGAAATTGCTGATTTATTAAGTCCGTTTATGCCAGGAACTTCAGAAAAAATTATTAAACAAATTAAGGAAAATAAAAAAACCGAGAGTTTATTCCCTCGATTGTAAATATGTCTAAACCAATTTTAATTGATACCCATACTCATATAAATTTTAATGCGTATAAAAAAGACGGAGATGAAGTAATCAAGCGGACATTAAAAGAAAATGTCTGGATTATTAATACTGGAGCACAGTATAGCACTAGTAAAAGAGCAATAAAATACGCTGAAAAATATAAAGAAGGCGTTTATGCTGTTGTTGGATTGCATCCTATGCATGCTTGTTATTGGAGTAAGGAAATAGAATCATTTGAAGAACTTGATATAGAAAAATATAGAAAACTATTAGAGAATTCAAAAGTAGTAGCCATAGGCGAAATCGGACTTGATTATATAAATGAAATTAGTGAAGAAAATAAAGAAAAGCAGAAAGCAGTTTTTATGATGCAATTAGACTTAGCTCGTCAAATGGATAAGCCTGTGGTTTTGCATTGTCGCAAGGCCTATGATGATATGCTTGGTCTTTTAGAGATGTTTAATTTTGGTTGTGCTGGATGTCATATGCCTTGTGCTCCTAATAAATTAAGAGGTGTCTCTCATTGTTTTGTGGGTAGATGGTCTCAAGCAGAAAAATTTTTAGAATTAGGTTTTCATCTTGGGTTTAATGGTATAATTACTTATTCTCGCGATTATGATAAAGTAATTAAGAACACTCCTCTGAATAGGATTCTTTTAGAAACAGATGCGCCATACTTAACGCCAGAGCCACATAGGGGAGAAAGGAATGAACCACTATATATTAAATATGTAGCTGAAAAAATTGCTGAAATTAAAGGAATTAAATTTAAAGAAGTTGCTGAACAAACAACAAAAAATGCTAGAGAGTTATTTAATATATAAATAAATTTAACTTATTATGTCAAAATATAATTTTAGTAAAATAGAACCTAAGTGGCAAAAAGAGTGGGAAAAGCAAGACCTGTATAAAGCAGTTGATTTTGATAAGAGACCAAAGAAGTATATTATGGTTGAATTTCCTTATCCTTCAGGAGACGGATTACATGTTGGACATGTTCGTAGTTATAGTGCATTAGATGCTTTATCTCGTAAAAAAAGAATGCAGGGATTTAATGTTCTTTACCCAATGGGTTGGGATGCTTTTGGATTACCTACTGAAAATTATGCTATTAAAACAGGCCTTCATCCATCTAAGGTAACGAAAAATAATATTAAAATTTTTAAAAAACAGATGAAGTCGATTGGTCTTTCTTTTGATTGGTCGCGTGAGATTAATACAACTGATTCTGAATATTATAAATGGAGTCAATGGATTTTCATTCAACTTTTTAAAAAAGGATTAGCTTATCAATCGGAAATGCCAATTAATTGGTGTCCAAAATGTAAAATTGGATTAGCTAATGAAGAAGTAATTAATGGTAAATGTGAACGATGTGGAGCTCAAACCGAGAAAAAAAATCTTAAACAATGGATGTTAAAAATTACTGAATACGCAGATAGATTAATTGATGATTTAGAAAAAGTTGATTATGTAGAAAAAATTAAAACACAACAGATTAATTGGATTGGACGCAGTCATGGAACAGAAATTGATTTTAAAATTGTTGATTCTGATGAAATTATTAAGGTCTTTACTACTCGTGCAGATACTTCTTTTGGAATCACTGCTATGATTATTGCCCCAGAACATTCTTTATTAAAAAAAATAACAACTAAAGAAAATCAAGACAAAATTAATTCTTATGTAGATTCTTCTAAGAAAAAAAGTGAATTTGAAAGAACTCAATTAGAGAAAGAAAAAACAGGAGTATTCACTGGTTCTTATTGTGTTAATCCAGTTAATAATGAAAAGATTCCGATTTGGGTTTCAGATTATGTCATTGCTACCTATGGTGGCGGGGCTGTTATGATTGTTCCGGCACATGATAAAAGAGATTATGCTTTTGCTAAAAAATATGATGTAGGCATTAGAGAGGTAGTATCTGGAGGAGATATTTCTAAAGAACCATATACTGAATATGGAAAATTAATTAATTCTGAAGAATTTAATGGATTATCATCTAAGGAGGCAATCGAAAAAATTACGGATTGGCTTATTAAAAATAAAGTTGGACAGAGAACAATCAATTATAAGCTGCGTGATTGGGTATTTTCTCGTCAACATTATTGGGGTGAACCAATTCCTATTGTTCATTGTGAGAAATGTGGAATTGTTACTGTACCAGAAAAAGACTTACCAGTTGAATTACCTCATGTAGAAAAGTATGAGCCAACTGATACTGGAGAATCTCCTTTGGCGGATATTCAAGAATGGGTTAATACAAAATGTCCTAAATGTGGAGGTTCAGCTAAGAGAGAAACAGATACAATGCCTAACTGGGCTGGTTCATCTTGGTATTTTTTAAGATATATTGATCCTAATAATAATGAAAAATTTGCTGATTTTGATAAGTTAAAATATTGGTTACCTGTTGATTTATATAATGGAGGAATGGAACATACTACTCTCCATCTTCTTTATTCTCGTTTTTGGCATAAGGTTTTATACGATTTGAAATTAGTTCCTACAGAAGAACCATATCAACGACGTTATTCTCATGGCATGGTTTTGGCTGAAGACGGGAGAAAAATGAGTAAAAGTTTTAATAATGTAGTTAATCCAGATGATACCATAACTGAATATGGAGCTGATACTTTGAGGATTTATGAAATGTTTATGGGGCCTTTTGATCAAACGATTTCTTGGAGCATTAAAGGAGTTCAGGGTTGTTTTCGTTTTTTAAATAAAGTTTGGCAGATATTTAATAGCAAGGGAAAGATAGGAAAAGTTAGTGATAAAAAATTAATTACTAAATTACATCAATTAATTAAGAAGGTAAACGATGATTTAGATAATATGAAATTTAATACTGCTGTTGCAGTAATGATGGAATTTGTTAATGCATGGTCAGAAGATGGAAAAATTTTATCTAAAAAAGACGCTCAAGCTTTTCTATATCTATTGTCTCCTTTCGCTCCTCATATTGTTGAAGAACTTTGGAATAAATTAGGGAACAAAGAAAGTATTTTCAAAGAAGAATGGCCAGAGTATGATAAAAAATTGATTCAAGAAGAAACAGTACAATTAATAGTTCAAATAAATGGCAAGGTAAGAGATAAAATAGAAATTAAAATTGGTCTTTCTGAAAAAGAAGTTCAAGAATTGATTTTATCTCAAGAAGGAATTCAGAAATGGTTAGATGGTAAAAAAATTAAAAAATTTATTTATATCCCTAATAGATTGGTTAATTTAGTAATATAATGGAAATTATTAAGTTTAATTTAAAGGGGGATTGGAGCGATTTAGATAGTCGGATAATTGAGCAAGCAGTTAGAACTATTAAAAGAGGAGGAAGTATTGTTTTCCCAACTGACACAGTTTATGGGTTAGGAGTTAACGCTTTAAAGCCGTACAGCATTGAACGGCTTTTTAAGATTAAAAAAAGACCAGAAGGTAAACCAGTCCCTATTATAGTTAAAAACATTGAAATGGCTAAGCAATTAGCTTATGTAGATAGAAAAATTGAAAAAGTATTAACTGAAGTTTGGCCTGGACAAGTAACAGTAGTTTTAGAAAAAAGATCAATTGTTCCAGATGTTTTAACTGCTGGACTAAAAACAGTTGGGTTAAGAATTCCTAATAATTATTTTACTCAATATTTAATGGAAAATTTAGACGAGCCGATTACAGCTACTTCAGCTAATTTTTCTAATCAACCATCTTTAAGTTCTGCAATGGAAATAATTAAAATTTTTGATAAAGCATATCCTGTTCCAGATTTAATTTTGGATGCAGGTGAATTACCTCCAAGTCCACCATCAACTGTTCTAGATCTAACTAGTTCTCAACCGAGAATTACTAGAATGGGACCAATTAGCAAAAAGGACTTAATGGAAGTGATTAAATAAGAAAACTGGCTAATAGCCAGTTTTTTTATGGAGCTATTCTTAAATTGGTTCAAATATAATTTTTAGTGAACTTAGCTCGCCAATAAAATTTTATTATATTTTACCCTTGAAAGGAAATTAAGAAAAAGAAAAATGACCGTCTGAATTGAGCAAACGGTCATTTTCAATATTTGGTTGATCAGCCAATTACTGATATGTCTACCTGTGGACGCATAGAAGCGCAAACTTCTAATGCATGGTGAACGGGACTTTTTACAAATGCGTTTACAAGAGAATGGTCGATAGGGCTATCACTTGTCAATACCGGGAAAACTTGCTGCATGGTGAGGTGATCCCATCTGGGTCCCCATTTTCTTGTTCCGATTCTTGCAGTAGTGGAGCAGTTATCCACCATGTATGCAACACCTTTATGGTGCATATATGGATTGAGCGAGTCCACCGCTTCAATAACGGATTCATTGCAGATTTCACTCATGCAATGACCTCTTTCGATGAGTATATCAATCTGAGCCATCATTACAGCACAGTAGAGGCCGGCGGCAACGGGATTGATGGGTATGTCCTTTCCTTTGTTTCCAGTTCTTGAATTCCTAACGCTTTCTCCCATCATCCACATTCGAGTTCCGTCGATTCTCCCCATCGGAGAATGTTTGAGTCTTTCGCCGGCCATAACAACGCTTCTTATCTCATTGCCGGAAGAAACCTCTTCATAAATTTCTTCAAGCAAGTTGTAGAATGGATGATAAGCCGCGCAGTATGTATGCTCAAATATTTTTTTATTGATCTGGGACTGACTGATAATTTTATAGACGCCCATGATGCCTTTTTTTGATATCATGTGGCTGATGGGGCCAGTAATGTTTTCTACTGACCTTTGAAAGGCCTCATAAGCTGACATCCCGAATTCTTCATAATGCCGAAATAAGGATTCGACAATCCCGTGGACGGCGCCAAGTAGAACAGCTCTTTCGCCGAAAAGATCACTCTTGTATTCGTCGCGAAGAGTAGTCTGAAAAATGAAAGGTGCGCCTATGGCAATTGCCCAACCCAGAGCTACATCCGTTGCCATTCCGTCGTGCTTATCCTGCTCAACAGCGAAACTGCAGTTTATACCAGCACCATTGAGTGTTTTCCCTTGTTCATAGAGACGGCGAACTGATGGTCCCATACCCTTAGGGCAGACTCCAATTACACTGATGTTGTCAGGAAAATGAGCTCCTATGGTGTCCATAAATCCCAAGAGAAATCCATGGGAAAGACCAAGGATTGCGTGGGGCTTTAGTTCATTGAATATTCTACTGTAATGCTGGACCTGGGCAGCGTCTGAAATCAGAAGTATTACCAGATCCGAGGCAGAAATAACCTCAAACATTTCTCCAAGGGTTTCAGACTTTTTGGTAAAGCCTGCTTCTTCGGCTTTCGGTATTGATTTACTGCCTTTCCGTAACCCCACGACTACCTTGATAGGTAGATCTTTCAGTGAGTCACGAAGATTCTGTGCTTGGGCAGGGCCTTGTGAACCCCAACCAATTACACCAATCTGATGGATTCCAGCGAACGCTTCCTTAAGCAAGGGGAACTTATCGCGGCCACCCCGGACGATCATTTCTGTCATATCACCCATTTCGCTCATCTCAACTCTTTCGACTTCGAATACATCTGAAGAAAATTCTCTCATTGCTATACTACCTCCTTTTGGTTTTTTTCTTCTATTCTGTTGTAAATGATCTTAATGCATATCTCCTTTTTTCATTAAAAATAAAAAAAGGGTTTTTGCCCCCCGTTTATATAAATATTAATACACTTTTTAGAAAAAAAAATCAAGCCCAAAATGTAAAAAACCATATAATTTTTGGTGGGGATGGAGGGAGTCGAACCCTCACGGACTTGCGTCCAGTAGTGTTTGAGACTACCCTGTCTACCAGTTCCAGCACATCCCCTTTGTTCTCATTCTCTCTTAAAATCTATTTATTGTCAATTAAGATGGATTAGAGTATAATAATTTATATGGCAAGAATAATTAGCGTTGTTAATCAAAAAGGGGGTGTTGGGAAAAGTACTACCTCTGTGAATTTGCTTAGTTATTTAGCGGCTTTAGGCAAGTATGTCCTTTTGGTTGATATTGATCCACAGGCTAATGCTACTTCAGGCGTTGGGATTGATTTTCGAACAGTGCCTTTGAATCTATATCATTCTTTGGTTGGTGGTTTGCTCCCAGAGGAAGTAATTCGTCAGACGGGTATTTTTGGTTATGAAGTAATGCCTTCGGCGCCTGATTTGGCTGGAGCAACTATTGAATTGGTGGGTGAATCAAATCGGGAGTTTAAGCTCTATGAACTACTTAGAAAGATTAGAACTAATTATGACTATATCTTAATTGATTGTCCACCTAGCCTGGGTCTTTTAACTATTAATGGATTAGTAGCTGCTGACGAGGTGATTATCCCTGTTCAATGCGAATATTATGCATTAGAAGGACTTGGCCAGCTTTTGAAAACAATTGAATTAGTTCAAGATAATTTAGATAGTCCTATAAAAGTTAAGGGTGCTTTATTGACTATGTATGATAAAAGGAATCGACTTTCTCGACAAGTCCGCAAGGAAATAGAAAGAAATTTTGATGGTTATGTTTTTGAATCTGTGATCCCTCGCTGTGTAAAATTAGCTGAAGCGCCTAGCTTCGGGCAAACAATTATACAATACAATCCTCATTCTAAAGGAGCTAAATCTTATCGACAATTAGCAGAGGAAATAATATCTTTAGATAAATAAGAAATAATACTATGACAAAATCATCACTAGGGAAAGGGCTTCAATCTCTTATTCCTAAAAAAGAATCTAAAATGACTAGTTTAATTAAAAGAGAAGGAAAGTCTTCTGATTGGTTAAAGCTAAAAAAAGAAAGTATCTTTAATATTGAGATTGATAAAATTAAACCTAATTCTAGTCAACCTCGTAATAGTTTATCAGAAGAAGGATTAAAAGAATTAGCTGAATCAATCAAGCAACATGGTGTATTGCAGCCATTAATTGTTACAAAAAATGAGAAAACAACAGAAAGAGGGAGACAAGTAGAATACGAATTAATAGCTGGAGAAAGAAGATGGAGAGCTTCTCAAATAGCTGGGTTGCCTAGTGTTCCAGTAATTATTAAAGACACTGCTGCACAAGAAAAATTAGAAATTGCTTTAGTAGAAAACATTCAAAGAGAGGATCTTAATGCTATTGATTCTGCTTTAGCTTATAAGCAACTTCAAGATGTTTTTAATTTAAGACATAAAGACATTGCTAAAAAAGTAGGCAAAAGCAGAACAGCTGTGACTAATTCTATTCGTCTTTTATCTTTACCAGCAGAAGTTCAGAAAGCAATTGTTCTTGGTAAGATAAGCGAAGGTCATGGGCGGGCTATTTTAATGGCTAAACCTGAAGCTCAAAAATCCTTATTTCAATCAATAATAAAGAACAATTTAAGCGTTAGGCAAGTAGAAGAGAAAGCCAGAAAATTGGCTTCAGAGAACAAGCCATATTCTAAGGGACCTAAAAATCCTTTATTTAAGAAAATAGAAAAAGACCTTGAAAAGGTCTTGGGTCGTCGAGTCAGTATTCTTAAAAGAGGAGATATTAATTATATTAATATTCAATTTATTGATCAAAAGGAATTAAACAGATTAGCTGAATATTTATTGAAAATTTAATTCCACTCAGCAAGATTAATTTTTTCTATACCAGAATTTAATTCTATTTTTAGCTTGACTAGTTTTTACAAAATTAAGCCAATCTCTGCTTGGTTTTTTATTTTTTTGAGTAATAATTTCAATCATTTGTCCATTCCGTAATATTTCACGGAGAGAGCTAAGCTTCCCGTCAATTTTAGCTCCTACGCACTGGTCTCCAATATCGCTATGAATTTGATATGCAAAATCTACCGGAGTTGATCCTTCTGGTAAATTAACAATGCTCCCTTTTGGAGTAAATACAAAAATTCTATCTTTTAAAAAATTAATTTTTAAAGAGTCAATAAAATCTTGAGGTGAAGCAAATTGTTCTTTTTGCCATTCTTGTAATTGCTTGACCCATGCTAACTCTTTTATCTGTTGACGTGTTTCTTTATCTGCTTTTTTTCCAAATATAGTATTTTTTATATAATTTTTTAATCCTTGATTTTCATTATAATACCAATGAGCGGCAATGCCGCGTTCAGCTTCTTCGTGCATTTTTGGCGTTCGAATTTGAAATTCGGTAATTTTACCATCTTGGCAAAAAACAGTTGTGTGAAGAGATTGATATCCATTAGTTTTAGGAAGCGCAATATAGTCTTTAATTCTTCCAATTAAAGGTTTCCAGTTTTTATGAATTATTCCTAATGCGGCATAACAATTTTCAATATCAGGAACAATAATTCTTAAAGCAACTAAATCATAGATTTTATGCCAATCCATATCATTACGCAAAAGTTTTTTGTATAAGCTATAGTGATGTTTCGTTCTCGAATGAATTTCAATTACTCTGACTCCTTTTTTGGTTAAACTTTTTTTAATTGATGGTGTAATTTTTTGAAGATATTTTTGATTATCAATATATTTATTTTTAACTTGACTTATGACTTCTTGGTATTCTTTTGGATAAACATAAGGGAAAGATAAATCTTCTAATTGTCCTTTTAGTTCACCAATACCTAGTCGATGAGCTAATGGAGCATAAATTTCTAGAGTTTCTAGGGCTTGTCTTTTTTGTTTTTCTTCTGGTAGCGCATATAAGGTTTTCATATTATGAAGACGGTCAGCTAGTTTAATCATTATGACTCGGATGTCTTTGGCCATTGCTAAGATAATTTTTCGTAGATTTTCTACTTGGTCTTCAGGTTCTTTGTCTTTTTTTTCATATTTTATTTTATTTATATATGTAATTCCTTCAACCAAGAAAGCTATCTCTTCGCCAAATTCTTTTTTTATTTTTGATAATTTAATGGGAGAATATTCTAAAACATCGTGTAAAAGACCAGCGGCAATTGAAGCAGCGTCTAATTTTAATTTAGCTAAAGAATACGCTGTTTGGATTACATGTTCTAATCGAGTATCGCCATTAAGGCGTTTTTGTCCATCATGAGCTTCTTTAGCAAAATAATATGCTTTTTTGATTATTTCAGTATTAGCTAGAGGATGAGTTTGAAGAAATTTACTGATTATTTTTTCAATAGTAATCATACTTTATATTATATATTAAAATTAATTACTTGACAATATCTAGTTTATCGGGTTAACTAGAGTAGTTAATATTGTATCTTTAAAAAAGAATAGAAGGAGGTGAATTTTGTATGGTCTGTATAAAAGTAGTAGAATTACTGGGAATGCCTCGTGGCGGGAAAAGCACTTACATGAGAAATGTCTTGAGAGAGCTATCAGAACTTGGTGTTTTGGTTAAGTTTATCCCTGACAAGATTTGGGATGCTGTTGGGGAGGATGCAATTGAGGAAAACGAATGGGTTTTGGCTGAAATTAGAAGATTGCTTATTGAAGCCAAAAGGACGGAATTGGATTTGATTGTGATTGAAAGGGGTGCTTATGCCTGTTTGGCATCAATCATTGCTCATTCAAAAAATAATGTAAAAGGAAAAAGCAAAAAACAGAGAGAAAGAATTGAAAGGGTTTGCAGATTATCTCTTGATCTTTCTAAGCACGAAGATTTTTCTATTTATATTGATATTTCTGTGGAAGAATCTCTTAAAAGAGATCGAGAAGCAGGAGCAGTCAATGAAGGAAAAATTATAAATAAAAAATTTCTTCCAATTTTGAAAGAGGCATATCAAGACGTATGTAAGCAAATGCCTATTCACAGAACCAAATTAATTAACGGGGAGGATAATATTCAGAAGAATCAAGCAAAGTTATTAAAAATATTGCTTGATTTAGTTCCAAAAAAATAAAAGTCGTTTCTATTAAGAGACGGCTTTTACTTTTTGTAATCACATTCTTTATTGCTGCATTTAATTTTTTTATTTTTCATTTCTACTAACAGAGATTTACATTTAGGGCATTTTTCATTAAGAGGTTTGTCCCAAAGAGCATATTCACATTTAGGATATTTAGAACAAGAATAGAATATTTTTCCTTTTTTAGTTTTTCTTTCGATGATAACACCTTCTTTACATTTCGGGCATTTAACTCCAGTAGGACTGACAATTGATTCTGTGTGTTTACAATCAGGAAATCCAGTACAAGCATAAAATTTACCGAATCGTCCTAATTTAATTATCATGTCTTTACCACATTCAGAACATTTTTTATCAGTTTTTTCTTCTAATTTTTTTTTCTCAACTTCTTCATATTTTTTATCAAGATTTTCTTTAAATGGTTTATAAAATTCCTTAAGCACTGTTAGCCAATCTTGCTTTCCATCAGCAATTCGATCTAAATCTTCTTCCATATATGAAGTAAATTTAATATCAACAATTTTAGAAAAATTTTCTTTAAGTAAATCAATAACAATAAATCCAATTTCAGTAGGAGCAAATCTTTTTTGTTCGTTTTTTTCTACATATCCTCTATCTTGAATAGTTCCTATAATAGGAGCATAAGTTGAAGGACGACCGATTCCGTATTCTTCTAAAAATTTAACCAAAGAGGCCTCAGTATAGCGAGCAGGTGGTTGAGTAAAGTGTTGTTCAGAAAGAAGTTTAATTAGTTCAAGTATTTCTTCTTTATTTAAAGAAGGTAAAATATTCTCTTTTAGTTTATTTGGATAAATCTTAAGCCAGCCATCAAATTTGATGGTTGAGCCAGTAGTTTTAAATATATAATTTTTTGCTTGAATATCAATTCTAGTAGCATCTAGGATTGCTGGATTCATTTGACATGCAATAAAACGTTGCCAAATTAAATTGTACAATTTATATTGTTTTGTATCTAAGTTTTTTATTTCATCTGGCTTACGGTTTTCTTGTGTTGGTCTAATAGCTTCGTGCGCTTCTTGGGCTCCCTTGCTTTTATTTTTATAAAAATTAGAACTATTCGGGCAATAAGATATTCCAAATTCATCTTTAATAAATTTTTGAGTTTTATTTAATATTTCAGCAGATAGATTTAAAGAATCTGTTCTGTGATAAGTGATAAGACCGGTTTCGTAAAGTTGTTGGGCAATTCTCATAGTTTGTTTTGCTGAAAATCCTAATTTATGAGACGCTTCTTGTTGAAGTGTACTTGTCGTAAAAGGCGGTTGTGGATATTTTTTAATTTCTTTTTTTTGAATATCAATAATTTTATATTCTGCTTTTTCTAAATCTTTTAATATTTCGTTTGCTTCTTTTTCATTTTTTATTTCAAATTTAGAAATTGTTTTTTTATCCTTCTTAATTAATTGAGCATAAAATATTTCTTTGCTATCTCTTTTTTGAAGACTAGCTTCAATGCCCCAATATTCTTCTGGTTTAAAATTTTTAATTTCTCTTTCTTTATCAACAATCAAGCGAACAGCAACTGATTGCACTCTTCCAGCTGATAATCCTTTTACTATTTTTTTCCAAAGGAAAGGAGACAATTTATATCCAACTAAACGATCTAAAATACGTCGCGCTTGTTGCGCATTAACTAAATTAATATCGATTTTACGAGGATTCTCTAACGCTTTTTCAATCGCGCTTTTTGTTATTTCATGAAAAGCAATTCGTTGATAATCTTTCGTTTTATTTTCTGGTAAAATTTGTAAAAGATGCCATGCAATAGCTTCTCCTTCGCGGTCTTCATCTGTAGCTAAAATAACTAGATCAGATTTTTTCATCGCATCTTTTAATTCTTTAGCTACTTTTTTTGCTTTAGTAGGGATAACGTATTTAGGTTTAAAATTATTTTCTAAATCAATCCCAAGCGCATTTTTAGGTAGGTCACGAATATGTCCATAGGAAGAAAGCACCTTATAATTTCGGCCTAAATATTTTCCTATTGTTTTTGCTTTGGCTGGACTTTCTACTATAACTAATTTCATATGTTGTAATAGTTTAATTCTATTTATATATTTGTCAATGTGGATAAATTAAGTTCTTCAATAATATCATCAGCTTTACTAACTAATTTGGCCCCCATTTTAATTAACTTATTAGTTCCTGAAGAATTAACGGAAAGAATGTTGCCAGGTATAGCAAAGACATCTCTATTTTGTTCTAATGCATTACGAGCCGTGATTAAGGACCCGCTTTTTTCTGGGGATTCAATTACTAAAACTCCTAAACTAAGTCCAGAAATAATTCTATTTCTTTGCGGAAAATTTTGTGCATTTGGTTTAGTTTCGATAGGAAATTCACTAATTAAGGCGCCTCTCTCTGTAATTCTTTCAGCTAATTGTTTATTGATTACAGGATAAATGCTTTTTTTATCTATACCAGTTCCTAGTACGGCTATGGTTCGTCCGTTTGTATTAAGAGTTGCTTGGTGTGCTAGGGCATCAATTCCTTTGGCAAGTCCACTTATTATAGTCAATCCGGATTTAGCTAAATCAGTTGTAATTAAAGGAGTGATTTGATTGCCATAAGAAGAAGGGTTTCTCGTTCCTACTACTCCGATGCTAAATTCATCGTTTGGCTCAATGTTCCCTTTGATGTATAGAAGTGCTGGTGGTGCGTAAATTTCTTTTAGTAATTTAGGATAATTTTTATCTTGAATAGTAATTAAATCAATATTTTCTTTCGATAACTTTTCCATCTCCCAATCAGGATTAATCTTAGGTCTTTTAATTCGTATTTGTTCAATAATAGATTTATTTAATCCAATTTGATTATATTCATTAATATTAGTTGACCATGCAATGTCTAATGATTTAAAATGAGTTAGGATGGTTTTAAAAGCAATTGGACCAATTCCTCCAATTAAATTGAAAGCATTGAAATATTTAGCTTGGAGGTTGACAAAATCTGTCATTTTGGTATAATATTAATAATAAATTAAAGTTCTTTTTACAAATCTAATTTTTCTATCAATTTTCTTTATTTTAAAAACTTTTAAGTATTTAAAAAAAGGGGGGTTAGAAAATGACAAGGAAGATATTTAGATATTTCTTATGGATTTGCGGTGTTATGGGATTTTTCTTTCTGATGGGAGGAGTCGGAGGAATGGAAATAGAGTCTATTTCTCTTTCAAAAGGAACGGGAATATCTGTCTTCGGACTGATTCTCCTGGCAGCTGTAGTTTTTTGGGGAATTCCTCATTATGATGATATGCCTCCTAAAGAAAAGATTTAATTCGCTCTTTAAGGTAGAAATTTAATTACAAGGTCGTTGCTAACAATGCAGCGGCCTTTTCAATTGTTTCTTGAATTGTTATTTCTTCTTCTGGAGTAAATTTTTGTAAAACAAATTTTTCTGTATTTATAGGTTCTTCTTGGTTTGTTGGTTTTATCCCTATTCTCATTCTAATAAAATCTTTAGTGCCAATAGCATCAATAATTGATTGAACTCCTTTGTGTCCAGCTGAACTACGATTCTCTTGTATTTTAATTTCTCCTAAATTAAGATCAATATCATCATGAATAATGATAATATCTTTTATTGAAATTTTGTAATAATCAATAATTGATTTTATGGAACTTCCTGAATTATTCATAAATGTTTGTGGCTTAACAATAATAATTTTTTGATCTCTAAATATTTTTTTTGAAATTTCAGCATTAAAAATAGATTTAAAATTAAAATCAGCAGTAATTTTATCTACTACCATAAACCCAATATTATGCCTTGTTCCTTGATATTTAATTCCTGGATTTCCTAGTCCTATAATAAGTCTCATAATTTTTCTTTGATATATTCTTTAATCTTATCATAATTTCCTTGTCCAGCGACAGGGTAAATTACTGAAGCCATTTGCTCTCCGAATAAAACTTGCCCACCAATGAGAAGCTTTGTTTCTTTTTTGTCGATCACTAATTGGCTAATTTGATTATATTTTATACTTCTGGCTATTTCCCAGAATTTTTTTAATTCTATAATTCCCAAGTCAGTTTCAATATTATTCTTAAGAGAATTAAACATTTTTAAATATGTAGGGAAATCCCAAAGTAAATTAAGTTCTAAAACTTTTTGTTTAAGAAGAGTAATAACTTGTTGTTGTCGAGCCATTCTATCAAAGTCGCCATTAGGAGATGTATAGCGTGTCCTGATATATCTAAGAGCTTCTGGTCCATCTAAATAACGCCAACCAGCAGATAGATTAAATGTTTGGTAGGTATAATTAGGACCGGGGAAAAATGGATCATCTATATCTTTGGGCACATAGACATTAAGTCCATCAACTAATTCAATAATTTCTTGGGCGACTACTAAATCAACTAAAACATGATAATCAATTTTCAATCCAGTTATTTCTTCTATCTTTTCTTTAAGTCCATTAATTCCTGCTATACTATAAAGAGAATTTATTTTTGTCAATTTATTGGTATTAGGAATCTTAACTAATAGGTCTCGTGGCAGAGAAATTAAAGTTGCTTTTTCTTTTGCAGGGGTTAAATGAGCTAAAATAATTGTATCAGTTAAATTTCCTCCAGAATAGCCATTGCCTGGCCTTCCTAATAATAAAATATTAACAGGGTTATTATTCTCTAGACTAAAAGGTAAAATTGATTTTAATACATTGTCTTTTTTTTCTTGTGGATCTTCTTCTGTTTGTATTTTAGAAATATTACGCGATGTAGAAATATTAGATGATATTTGATAAATAATAATAGAACCGAATAAGACGATTAAAATAAAAGCGGACAAACAAGCTAATTTTAAATTTCTTTCTTTTTTATTCATCTATTTTAGTATAACAGATTTGATTTTTTTTGTGAAAAAAGTTAGAATGAATCAACCATGAAGAAAGCTTTAATTTTTATTTGGGAGATTACTAAGATAGTAGTTATTTCTTTAGCAATTATTATCCCGATTCGTTATTACCTCGTTCAACCATTTTTTGTACGTGGTGCTTCTATGAATCCAAGCTTTGATAGTGGCCAGTATTTGGTTGTTAATGAAATTAGTTATAGGTTTGAAAAACCAGACAGAGGAGAGGTAATTGTTTTTAAATATCCAGTTGATCCTTCTCAATACTATATTAAAAGAATAATTGGATTACCAGGAGAAGTGATTGAAATCAAAGATGGTTATGTAACCATTTATAATCAAGAATTTCCTGAAGGCAATGTTTTAGATGAATCTATTTATTTGCCCAAAGAAAGAATTACCATCGGCCAAACTTATCTTAAGTTGAATGAAGATGAATATTTTGTTTTAGGAGACAATCGTCAAGCAAGTTCTGACTCTCGTCAATGGGGAAGTTTGCCAGAAGACAACATCATTGGTCGTGTTTGGTTTCGTGCGTGGCCTTTTAATACAGCTAAATATTTTAATTATGACTAAAAAATCTAAAAATAAGTTTCAAGCTCCAAGAGGAATGAGAGATATTCTTCCAGAAGATAGAATATATTGGGATAAAGTTGAACAGACGATAAAGAATTTATCTAGGTCTTATGGTTTTGAATTTTTAGAAACCCCAATTTTAGAAGATACGGAATTATTTGTTAAGGGGACTGGTCAGAATACTGATATCGTTGAAAAGGAAATGTTTAGTTTAAGAACCAAGGGAGGAGATAAATTAACATTGCGTCCTGAATTTACTCCATCAATTATTAGAGCTTATTTAGAAAATGGTTTTTCTGCTTTGTCGCATCCAGTAAAACTTTATAGCATTGGTCCTATTTTTCGTTATGAAAGACCTCAAAAAGGAAGATATCGTCAATCATATCAAGCTAATTTTGAAACTATTGGTGAAGAAGACCCTATCCTTGATGCTCAATTAATTCAATTATTCTTTTCTATTAGTAAGAGCTTAGGTATTAAAAATTTAATTACCCAAATTAATAGCATAGGATGTTCTTCTTGTAGACCTATCTATAGAAAAAAATTAATTAATTTTTATCGTAGTAGGAAGAAAGATCTTTGTTCTGATTGCAAAAAACGTTATCAACAAAATCCCTTAAGAGTATTAGATTGCAAGAATAGCAAATGTATAGAAATATCTGAAGGAGCTCCTCAAATAATAGATCATTTATGCAATGATTGCCATAATCATTTTAAAAGTGTTCTAGAATATTTAGATGAAATAGAAATTCCATATATTTTAAATTCGCGATTAGTAAGAGGATTAGACTATTATACTAAAACAGTTTTTGAAATTTGGCCTGAAGATGAGAGTGGCAGACAAATTGCATTGGCTGGTGGTGGGCGTTATGATGGTTTAGTTAAGCTTCTAGGAGGGAAAGATGTGCAAGGCACTGGTTTTGCAATTGGATTAGATAGGATTATTAATCTAATGAAAGAAAGAGAAATTAAAATTCCTTCGAAGGCTCGTTCTTTAATATTTTTAATTCAATTAGGAGAGATAGGAAAAAAGAAATCATTAAAATTATTTGAAGATTTACGTCAAGCAGGATTAGATGTAGATAATTCTTTTAGTCGCAATACTATGAGAGCTCAATTAAAAAAAGCCGATAAACAAGGAGCACGATTTACTTTAATTCTAGGACAAAAAGAAGTTCTTGATGGGACAATAATTATTCGAGACATGAATTCAAGCAGTCAAGAAACAGTTCCTTTAAATAAAGTAGTTGAAAAGTTAAAAAAGAAGATTAAGGAAAAATAGTTATGGAATGTATTTTTTGTAAAATTATTAATCATCAACAAGATGCTGATATCATCTATGAAGATGAAAAATTTATTGCATTTAGAGATATTAACCCTAAAGCATTAATTCATTTTTTAATAGTACCTAAAAAACATATTGAAACAATTAATGATTTAAAAGAAGAAGACAGAGAATTAATTAGTGGAATTATTTTTTTAGCTAAAAAATTAGCTATTGAACAAGGGATTGCAGAAAAGGGATATCGTTTAACTTTCAATGTTGGTAGAGGAGGTGGTCAAGTTGTCGATCATGTTCATTTGCATTTAATGAGCGGAGAATTAAAAAATGACTAAAAAGTTTTTTCAAGCACTAGCTCTAATGATAGGGCATATTATTGGCGTAGGTATTTTTAGTTTACCTTTTATTGCTGCTAAAGTAGGCATTGTTATGATGCTTTTTTATTTTGCTATTTTATGTACGGTGGTTATTCTATTTGAATTATTATATGGAGAAGTTATTTTAAGAACTAAGGGAAAATATCGATTACCTGGTTATGCTGGAAAATATTTAGGTTCTTGGGCTAAAAAATTAGCTCTTTTTTCTGATGGATTGGGTTTAACGGCAGCTATTATAGCCTATGTTATTGTAGGAGGTAGTTTTCTTGGTTCTATTCTAATTCCTATTTTTGGCGGAACTATTTTTTTATATATCCTTATTTTCTTTGCCATAGGTGCTCTTTTGATTTATATAGGTGTTCAAAGCATTGTTCAAACTGAATCAGTTTTATTAGTTTTTTTCTTTGTTATTTTGGGTCTTGTTTTTTATAAGGGATTTTCAATAATTAATCTTAATTATTTATTTATTTTTGATTCTAAATATTTTTTCTTGCCATACGGAGCAGTGCTTTTTTCTTTAGTTGGTTCTTCAATAATTCCAGAAGTTAAAGAACTTTTAATTCATAAGAATAAAAATCTTAAAAAAGTTATTATTTTAGCTACTTTAATTGCTGCTTTTATTTCTTTATTTTTTACATTTTTAATTTTAAGTATTACTGGGTCAGAAACTACGCCCGAGGCAATTACTGGATTAAAAGACTACCTAACTAAAGGAATTGTTGTTTTAGTTCTCATCTTTGGTATTTTGGCTAATTTTACTTCTTTTTTGACTGTTGGTTTAACTTTTAAAAAAATGCTTTGGTATGATTTTAAAATAAATAAAAATCTTTCTTGGACGATTGCTTGTTTTTTGCCTTTGATTTTGTATCTATTTGGTTTTAATGATTTTATCAAGATAATTAGCTTAAGCGGAGGATTCTTCTTAGCTATCAGTGCCATTCTAATAATTTTTATTTATTTTAAAGCTAAAATTAAAGGTGATCTTGAACCTGGTTATACTATGAATTTACCTAAATTCTTTATATATTTCCTAGTTTTATTTTTCATTGTTGGTGCTGTTTATGAGTTGATTTCTTTTATTTTATAGGGTATTATTTAAATAATGAGTAAAGATATGTTTCGTAGTCCAAGTAGCGGGCGGATGAAATTAGTTAATGTAGCTGAAGAAATCTCAAAATATATTAATGAAGATTCACAATCAAAGTATCGTTTGATTGTTGGGACAGATTCTAATGCTAATGGTAAGATTGATTTTGTTACCGCCATTATTGTTCGTCGAGTCGGCAGAGGCGGACGTTATTTTTGGAAAAAAACTAATGGAGACAAGATTTATCATACTTTAAGAGATAGAATTTATCAGGAAGTAACTTTGTCCTTACAATGTGCTCAAGATATTTTAGGTCAATTAGAAAATTTTGTAGAAGGTGCTAATGATCTTAATTATGATTTTCAAATTCATATTGACGTAGGGCAGAATGGGCCAACAAGAGAAATGATCAAAGAAGTAGTCGGTATGGTCCGAGGGAATGGATTTAAAGCTAAAATCAAGCCTGAATCTTATGCGGCTAGCAGTATTGCCGATAAACATACATAGTATTTGTATTATATGTTCACAGTGGCCACTACTAAAATAGTGGCTTTTCTTTTGTTTAAGATTTTGGTAAAATTATCTTATGAAATTATCTTTTTATGGGGCGGCTAAAATAGTTACCGGCTCTAATTATTTGTTAGAAATTGGGAATAAAAAAATCTTGATTGATTGTGGGCTTTTTCAGGGAAGGAAAAAGATAGAAGAAAAGAACTATGAACCCTTTCCTTATCAAGCAAAGGATATTGATTTTGTTTTAATTACTCATGCTCATCTTGATCATACTGGTCGTTTGCCCAAGTTGTTTAATAGTGGTTTTAAAGGCAAGCTTTTTGCTACGGCTCCTACGATTGATTTTATGGGTTTTATGCTTGAAGATAGCCAGAAAATTTTACATCGAAAAGCAATTCGTAGGGGATTGAGTTTAAATTGGGATAATCAAAAAATTAAAGATTTAATGAATAGATTTGAAGCAGTTGGCTATAGAGAAGATGTTGATTTAGGTAGTAATATTAAATTTCGTTTTAGAGAAGCAGGTCATGTTCTTGGATCAGCTTCTATTGAATTAGAAGCAGAAGGTCTTAAAATTGTTTTTTCGGGAGATCTTGGTTATCCTGATGCGCCGATTATTAATGATCCTGCCAACATAGAGAATGCTGATTATCTAATTGTTGAATCAACCTATGGAGACAGGATTCATGATATTAGGGGTAACATTAAAGATTCTTTAGAAGAAATTATTGAAAGAACAATAAATCGTGGTGGAGTTTTGATGATCCCTAGTTTTGCTTTGGAGAGAACTCAAAGATTGCTTTATCATTTCAACGATTTAGTTGAAAACAAAAAAATTCCATCAATTCCCATTTTTGTTGATAGTCCCTTAGCTATTAAATTAACAGAGATTTATAGGAAATATCCTGAATATTATGATAAAGACGCCTATAGACTTTTTTCTTCAGGTGATGATATTTTTAATTTTCCTGGTTTAGAATTAACATTAACCACAAATAGATCTAAAAGAATAAATGAAGTCCTTGGCCCTAAGATTATTATTGCTGGTTCAGGCATGTCTCAAGGAGGCAGAATTATTCATCATGAATTAAGATATTTATCTGATCCTAAAAATACGCTTCTATTTGTTACTTATCAGGCGGAAGGGACTTTGGGCAGAAAGATTTTTAATGGAGCTAAAAATATTAGAATCTTAAGAAAAAATGTTGAAGTTAATGCGGAGATAGCTAGAGTTGATGGTTATTCTTCTCATGCCGACCAAAAAAGCTTGCTTAAATGGATAAGTGGAATATCTGAAAAATCACCTAAACTTAAGAAAATTTTTGTTTGTCATGGTGAAGAAAAGGCATCAGAAGTTCTATCTAATAAAATATTTAATGATTTAAGTTTAAATTCTGTTGTTCCAGAATTGGGTCAATCAATCACTTTGACAAAAGATAATAAAGATAGTAAACTTAATTAGAAATATGATTAAAAATCAAGAAGAATTAAGAAATAAAATTTTAGTTCCAGCATCAAAACTTCCTAAAATTGCTAAAAGTGAAAACTTAAAAGAAAGAAATGATTTTAAGGAATCAGTTCAGTGGCGTATTTTTAGAATAATGGCTGAATTCGTTGATGGATTCGAATTTTTAAGTGATTTTAAAAAATCAGTTACTTTTTTTGGCTCAGCTAGAACCTTGCCTTCTAGTCCTAATTATCAAGAAGCTATGAAGCTTGCTAAAATGTTGGCTGATGAAGATTTCGCTGTATTTTCAGGTGGAGGTCCTGGAATTATGGAGGCAGCTAATCGCGGCGCTTATGAATCAGAAAAAGGAGATTCAGTTGGGTTAAATATTCAATTAAAGTATGAACAAAGAATTAATGATTATATTAAAAAAGCAATGGGTTTTCATTATTTCTTTACTAGGAAGGTGATGCTTTCTTATTCAGCTCAAGCTTATGTTTTTTTCCCAGGTGGATTTGGTACATTGGATGAATTTTTTGAAATTTTAACTTTGATTCAGACGAGAAAAATGCCTCAATATATTCCAATGGTTTGTATAGGCAGTGATTACTGGGGTCCACTTTCTCAATGGATTAAAGAAACAGTTTATCAACATTCTAAGTTTATTGATAGAGAAGATGAGGATCTATATTATTTAGTCGATTCAGCTGAAGAAGCCTTTGAGATAATAAAAAAATCAAAAATAAGAGATGATGTCAATTACTAAAAAAAAAGGAGGTGAATCATGTGGCTATTGAAGTCAAAAAAAAGACAGGAGAAACAACTCGTAGTTTATTAAGACGCTTTTCAAGAAGGATTCAACAAAGCGGCGTTTTGATTCGTGCTCGTAAATCAAGATTTTTAGAAAAAGATAAAAGTAAAGGAGAACGAAGAAGTAGTGCTCTAAGAAGAGTCAAAATAGTTGATGAAAAAGAAAAATTAAGAAAAATGGGTCTTTTAGAAGAAGAACCAAAATGGGGAAGGCGTAAATAAATGTCTATAAAAAATACATTAAAATCAAATATCAAAATAGCTATGCAAGAGAAAAAAACAGAAGAGCTTTCTGTTTTGCGTATGGTTATGGCGGCTGTTTTAAACAAAGAGAAAGAGAAAAGAAGTAAATTAAATAAAGAAGGAGAAGAAGAAAGCAAATTAGACGAAATGAGTGAATTGAAAGATGAAGAAATTTTAGATGTAATTTCTAGCGAAGCAAAAAAAAGAAAAGATTCAATTGAACAATACGAAAAAGGTGGTCGTCAGGACTTAGTTGATCAAGAAAAAAAAGAATTAGAAATTTTAACAGAATATTTACCAGAACAAATGAGTGAGGAAGAAGTAAGAAAAATTATTATAGAGAAGATTGAAGAATTAGGCGTTAGTGGACCTCAAGACACTGGTAAGGCTATGGGCGCTATTATGCCAATATTAAAAGGCAAAGCAGATGGAGGGATGGTTAATAATATTGTTCAAGAGGAGTTAAAAAAATAGAATTAAGTTTAATGTTAGAAATTCATAATTTTACACAGAACGAAATAGATAAAAAGTTTTTTCAAAAAATTACAGAAGAAGCCTTAAGGGTTGCAGGGATTAAAGATGAAACGGAAATAAGTTTGGCTATTGTTGGTGATGGTAGGATAAGAAAATTGAACAAGATATATCGTGGAAAAAACAAAGTAACAGATGTTTTATCGTTTAGTGATAAAACAATTATGCCTTATTTGTTTAAAGCGTTTGTTAAAATAAAAAAAAGTGAAGAATTTATAAAAGTGCCAGATGGAATTAATCGTTTAGGCGAGATTGTTATTTGTTATCCTAGAGCCAAGAAACAAGCTAAAGCATTAAATCATTCTTTAGAGAAAGAACTGACTATTCTATTGGTTCATGGTATACTTCATCTATTAGGGTATGATCATGAAAAAGGAGAAGCAGAGGCAGAAAAGATGAAAAATATGGAGGAGAAAATATTATGCCAAAAGAAACTATTATTACAGGGTTAGATGTGGGTAGTTGTTTTATTAGAGTTGTTGTAGCTAAAATAAGGGCTGATCAAAATAAGCCTCAAATTATTGGCATTGGACAAGCTCCTTCTTTTGGTTTACGTCGTGGAATAGTTGTTGATGTTGAAGAAGCTGTAAAAAATATTTCTCAAGCAGTTCAAGAAGCAGAAAGGAATAGTGGAATATCAATTGAACGTGCAATGGTTAGTATTAGCGGTAATCATATTACTCCTAGAATAAGCAAGGGAGTGGTTGCAGTTTCTCGTGCTGACAGTGAAGTTTCTAAAGAAGATGTTGATAGAGCCATAGAAGCAGCTTCAGCTATATCTATTGCGCCTAATAATGAAATTCTTCATGTTATTCCGCGAAGTTATTTAGTCGATGATCAAAATGGCATTAAAGATCCTGTTGGAATGAATGGAGTTAGATTAGAATTGGATGCTTTAATAATAGAAGGATCAAAGCCTTTTGTTAAAAATTTATATAATTGTATTTCAGAAGCTGGGTTAGAAATAGAAGGATTAGTTTTAGCTCCTTTGGCTTCTAGTTATGCAGTTTTAAATAAAAGACAAAAAGAATTAGGTGTTTTGGTTTTAGATTTAGGCGGAGGTACAGCCGGATTAACCGTTTTTGAAGAAGGGTATATTGTTCATAGTTGTGTTTTGCCTGTTGGTTCTTCGCACATTACTAATGATATTGCGATTGGATTAAGAAGTGATATTGATTTAGCAGAGAAAGTTAAATTAGAATATGGTTCAGCTTCACTTGCTGAAATTAATAAAAAAGATGTAATTGATTTAGCAAAATTAGGATCAATGGAAGGTGGAATAATACATAGAGCCCAAGTAGTTGAGATAATGGAAGCTCGTCTTATTGAGATTTTAGAATTAACCAATAAGGAATTAAAAAAGATTGATAGACAGGGATTATTACCAGCTGGTGTAATTCTTTTAGGAGGTGGATCTAAAGTGCCTGGATTAGTTGATTTGGCTAAAAAAGAATTAAGATTGCCAGTTCAAGTAGGTTTTCCGTTAGAGTTAGAAGGGATTATTGACGAGATAGAAGATCCTTCTTTCTCTACTGCCATTGGATTAGTTCTTTGGAGTATTGATAATCAAGTTGGATTAAATAAGCAAGGGAATCCTTGGTCTGGAGGAGTTCGTCAACCAATTGATAAAGTTAGACATTGGTTTCGTGGATTTTTACCTTAATCACTTGCATTATTTGTATAATTATGATAATTTTTAGAAAAGATTTTAATATTATTTAAACACGACAAGGAGGGGGTAGGAGCTCCTTGTTGTTTATTATAAATATGGCTCAAATAAAACCAGATGTAGAAACTTTTGCCAAAATTAAAGTAGTTGGCGTTGGAGGGAGTGGGGGAAATAGTATCTCTAGAATGTTAGCATGTAAAATTCAAGGCGTAGATTTTGTTGCAGTTAATACTGATTCTCAAGATCTTCATCATGTTAAGGCTCTTGAAAGATTGCATATTGGTAAAAACCTAACCAAAGGATTAGGATCTGGCATGAATCCAGAGATTGGACGTCAAGCAGCTGAAGAAAATCGAGACGAAATTCAAGATGCAGTAAAGGGTTCAGATATGGTCTTTATCACTTATGGGTTAGGTGGAGGAACTGGAACTGGAGCTGGTCCAATTATTGCTGAAGCAGCTAAGGATTCAGGTGCTCTAACAGTAGCAGTAGTAACTAAACCTTTTTCTTTTGAAGGTCAACAAAGAAGTCGTATTGCAGAAGAAGGATTGATTCAACTTAAGGATAGAGTTGATACTTTAATTACTATTCCTAATGATAAATTACTTTCTTTCATTGATAAAAAGACACCTTTGCTTAATGCTTTCTCAATAGTTGATGATGTTTTACGACAAGCAGTTCAGGGTATTTCTGATTTAATAGTTACTCCTGGTATTGTTAATGTTGATTTTGCTGATGTTAAAGCAATTATGGAAAATACTGGTTCAGCTTTAATGGGGATTGGCAAAGCAACAGGTGAAGACAGAGCAATTGAAGCAGCTAAGGCAGCCGTTAACTCTCCATTATTAGAGCTTTCAATTGATGGAGCTAAAGGAGTTTTGTTTAATGTTAGTGGTGGCCCTGATCTAGCTATGACTGAAATTAATGAAGCAGCAAAAGTTATTACTGAATCAATTGATCCAGATGCTAAGGTTATTTTTGGAGCAGTTATGGATGATAAATTAAAGAAGGGCGAAATTAAGATTACTGTTATTGCAACTGGATTTGATGATTTTTTATCAAAAAAAATAGGAGAGACAAAGATTCAAGATATTTCACCGATTAATCATATTGAAGACAGATCAAATAATACAAGATTAAAATCAAAGCCAGTTGTTAAATCAAATGTTCCTCCAGTTGATGAATCCGAAAATGAATGGGACATTCCAGCTTTTATTAGAAGAAAAATAAAATAATTTTGTTTACAAAAACAGTTTCTAATCGGAGCTGTTTTTGTTTGTCTGTATATTAAAATTTCTTATTTGACTCAAAGTCCTTATGGAAGTAAAATGTTATTAAATATGTCTAAAATAAAATTAAAATTTATTAAAATAAAAAAGAGAAATGGAGAAATGGTTGACTTTAATCAACCTAAAATTACCGAAGCAATTTTTAAGGCCCTAACTGTTACTAAAAAAGGCAATAAAAAAATTGCGCAGAAATTATCAGATGAAGTCGTTTCTCTTTTAAATAGAAGATTTAAAAGTAATGAGATTCCTTGTGTGGAAGATATTCAAGATATTGTTGAAGAAATTTTAATTTATAATGATTATGCTGAAACAGCTAAGTCCTATATTCTATACAGAGAACAGCGTAGACGCATTAGAGAAGCAACTACAACTATTGATGAATCAGTTGATGCAGTTGATCAGTACATTCAAGAAAATGATTGGGAAATAAAAGAGAATGCGAATATGTCCTATTCTTTACAAGGATTAAATCATTATATCGTTTCAAAAGTTGCTAAGAAATATTGGCTTAATAAAATATATCCAAAAGAGATTAGAGATGCTATTGAAAATGGTATTTTTCATATTCACGATTTAGATAGTTTAAGTTGTTACTGTATGGGCTGGGATCTTTATGATCTTTTATTAAAAGGATTCGGTGGGGTTAAAGGTAAAGTCGAAACTAAACCAGCAAAGCATTTTAAAGTTGCATTAGGTCAGTTAGTTAATTTCTTTTATACCCTTCAAGGAGAAGCAGCTGGAGCTGAAGCAGTTAGTAATTTTGATACTTTATTAGCGCCTTTTATTAGACGCGATAATTTAAATTATAATCAAGTTAAACAATCAATGCAGGAGTTTTTATTTAATTGCTCTGTTCCAACTCGTGTAGGATTTCAAACTCCATTTATTAATGTTAGTTTAGATATTGTCCCTTCACCAAGCTTTGCTAAACAACCTATAATTATTGGTGGCAAAATACAAAAAGAAACCTATGGAGAGTTTCAAGAAGAGATGAATATGCTTAACAAAGCATTTTATGAATGTTTAATGGAAGGAGATAGAAATGGCCGTCCATTTACATTCCCTATTCCAACAGTTTCAATAACTGATGATTTTGATTGGGATAATCCATCATTAGAACCAATGTGGCAAGCGACAATTAAATATGGTGTTAATTATTTTTCAAATTTTATTCATTCAGATATGAATCCAGAAGATGTTCGTTCTATGTGTTGTCGACTTAGGTTAAATAATAAAGAACTTTTAAAAAGAGGTGGTGGATTATTTGGAGCTAACCCATTAACAGGATCAATTGGAGTAGTAACAATTAATTTACCTCAAATTGGCTATTTGTCTAAAACTAGAAAAGAATTTTTTAATAGATTAATTAATGCAATGGATTTAGCTAAAGAATCATTAGAAATCAAAAGAAAGATTTTAGAAAACTTTATAGAAAACGGATTATTTCCTTATTCAAAATATTATTTAGATGGTGTGCATAAAATGAGAGGTGACTATTTTGGTAACCATTTTTCTACAATTGGATTAATTGGAATGAATGAATCTTTATTGAATTTTATGGGAAAAGATATTGGTTCTTTGCAAGGCAGAAAATTTACTTTTGAAGTTTTGGATTTAATGAGAGAGCAATTAATTAAATATCAAAAAGAGACTGGTAGTCTTTATAATCTTGAAGCAACTCCAGCAGAAGGAACTAGTTATCGCTTAGCTATAAAGGATAGAGAAATATATCCAGACATAATTACAGCTGGAACAAAGAAAGTGCCATATTATACAAATTCTACCCAATTGCCTGTTAATTATACTGATGATATTTTTGAGGCATTAAAGTTACAAGATAAAATTCAAAGCAAATATACAGGAGGTGTTGTTCTTCATCTATTTTTAGGAGAACGTGTTTCCGATATAGAAACTATTAAAAATTTACTTAAGAAGATTTTTGAAAAATTTAGTTTGCCCTATCTCACATTTACGCCAACTTTTTCAATTTGTCCAAATCATGGCTATATTCCTGGTGAACATTTTAAATGTCCTAAATGTTTAGTTGATCAACCATGCGAAGTTTATTCGCGAGTAGTTGGATATATTCAACCGGTTCAACAATGGAACGTTGGCAAAAAAGAAGAATTTAAAGAAAGAAAAATATTTAAATTAAAAAAGTAATGTTGATTGGCGGTTTTCAAAAATCAACCTTAATTGATTATCCAAGGAAAATAGCAACTACTATTTTTACTTCAGGCTGCAATTTTAATTGTCCTTTTTGTCATAATCCAGAATTAGTTGATGCAAAACAGATTAAAGAACATCCCATAATAGAAGAGGAGGTTTTTTTTAATTTTTTAAAATCACGAAAAGGTCTTTTAGATGGAGTTTGTATAACTGGTGGAGAACCAACTATTCAGCCAGATTTAATTGATTTTATTAAAAAAATAAAGCAATTAGGATTTTTAGTTAAGTTGGATACCAATGGTAGTAATCCGGAAATGTTAAAAGAGCTTTTTCAACATAACCTTTTAGATTTTTTGGCGATGGATATTAAATCTTCTATAAAGAAATACCAAGAAGCGATTGGTCAACAAACCAATTTAAAGAACATTCAAAAAAGCATTGATTTAATTAAAAAAAATAAAATAAAATATGAATTTAGAACTACAATAGTGCCTGGATTAATTGATAAAAAAGAAATTAAAAAAATTGGTCAATGGCTTAATGGTTCAAAAATGTTTGCTTTACAGCAATTTAGAACAGAAAAAACTTTAGATAAATCTTGGGAAAAAATTATTCCGTATCCTGATGAAGAATTAAAAGAAATGGCTGAAATTGCTAAACCATATTTTAATAAAGTAGAAATCCGCGGA
>CAYTNU010000005.1:0-38849 GCA_964439515.1 uncultured Candidatus Saccharibacteria bacterium
TAAACCCAGATAGACAAATTGTTGGTTATACTGACAAAAGCCTTGCTCATTCAAGTAATGTTTTGGGATTATTGCCTCAGGGATTTTTTACTTCACCTGGTTCATTGGGAACATATGATTTTGTTCGTTTAACTTCCAGTGAAGCAGAAATGGGGAAATATGCAGGGAATGTTTTTGGAGCAATGAAAGTTGTTTATGGAAATATTTTGGCAGATTTTTGTGATGCCTTAGAAAAAGCTTTAAAAAAAGAAAAGATCGAACAAAGAGTTGATTATGATCACGTAAGAAAAGTTATTGCTCATGATTCTAGAATTGGTGATTCTTGGTTAGATGTTAAGCATGGCAAGTACCGTGGATTTGGAGGTTTCTGTTTTCCTAAAGATACAGCTGCATTTATTGCTTTTGGGAAAAAGATAGAAAAGAAATTAGATAAGAAAGATCCTAATAAAAAACTTATTAAAAAAGGAATAAAATTTTTAGAAGCGCTTTGGGATTATAATGAAGAGCTCTTGAAGAGCCAAGGTTTAAGTGTAAATAAGGTTAGTTCGCATGATCATGAGCTTTCTGCTAAGATCAAAAAGCTTAAGAAATGAAGAAATATTTAATTATTAATATAATATTTTTCGGAGTTCTTTTTGTATTACCTGCTAATGCACAAGCAGCTGTTTTGTATGAAGAAGTTAATTTTTTTGTTGATTCTAAGTATGATGCTTTTAATAGAAGCGAATTAAATGCAACCCTAAGAGAAATTGGTGGAAATATATATTTCTATGTTGATAACGAATACTATAATACTCTTAACGGAACTTACAAAAACGGACTAAGAGAAGAATTAGAAATATTAGCCGATGAATTTGATAATGTAATTTATCCAAAATTAAGAGCGGTTTTTGGTTCTGAATGGAATCCAGGCATTGATAACGACGATAGGATTACTGTTCTAATCAGTCAATTAGTTGGTAGCGCTGGTGGATATATTAATACATACGATGTATATTCTAAAGAAATTATTTCTAATTCAAACGAAAGAGAAATGATTTATTTAAATGCTTTGAATATTTTTAATAAGAATAATAAGGCATTTTTAGCTCATGAATTTCAACATTTAATTACTCTTCATCAAAAAAGTATTCTTTATGGCGTAGAAGAAGAAGTTTGGTTAAATGAAGCTCGTTCTGAATATGCTCCAACAATTTGTGGATATGATGATATATACGATGGAAGCTATTTAGCTGATAGGGTGGGAACTTTTTTAGAATCTCCTTCGGATTCTTTAACTGAATGGAAAAATGAATTAGATGATTATGGTGTAGTTAATCTATTTATGCATTATTTAGTTGATCATTATGGGAATGAAATTTTAACTCGGATGATGATGAATAATCAGGTTGGTATTGCAAGTATTAATAGTGCTTTATTAGATTTAGGTTATAGAGAAACATTTAGTGATATTTTTATGAATTGGGAAGTAGCTAATTATTTAAACAATTGTAATATAGGGGCGGATAATAAATATTGCTATTTAAATGACGATTTAACCTATAATCATTTGAATGTTGATTACTCTGCCAGCTATAGTGGGTTTCCTAATTTAATTGTTTCTAGAAGCAGTTCTGTTAAAGATTGGGCTTCCTATTGGTATCGTTTTAGACAGGGAGGAAGAGTTGATACAGACAGAGATAATCTTAAATTAGAATTTGAAGGATTAGGAGATAGAGCTGATTTTAAAGTATCATATATTGTTTCAGGGTATAGAGTTCCAACAACAGTTAATTCTATTTCAATAAAAGATCAAAAAGGAACTGCATATATCCCTAATTTTACGAGTTTAGATAAATCAGTTATTTTAATCCCATCTAATCAGTATAAGAAAAGTGGTTTTGGATCAGATGAATTATCTAGTTCTTTTTCTTTTACTGCTACGAGCGTATCAGAAATTCCTGTGATAATTGAAGAAGAAGAAACAATCGTTAGTTATCCTGAAGGAAGTTTGCTTAGAGATAAGAATGGATACAAGGTATATATTATTAATGGGAATTACAAGAGATGGATTCAAACAGCTGAGATATTTAATAATTATGGTCATTTAAATTGGGATGATATTATTGATGTTGATTTAAAAGAATTAAATCAATACAAAGATGCATGGATGATTAGAGCTGATGGAGATAAAAGAGTTTATGAATTAAATGCTGATGCTACTAAGCATTGGCTTAATATGACTGCTGAACAATTTACGCAAACAGGTCATAGGTGGGATATGGTTTTCATTGTTAATGATTGGGAAAGAGATTTTTATACAACAGGAGTAGATGTTATGTTTAATTAAATTATGTTATAATAAAAATATTATGAAAATAACTATTAAAGCAACCAATATAAAATTATCTCCAAGCATCAATCAATACATAGAAGAAAAGATTGGTGGATTGGATAGGTTTTTACAAAATTTTAATCAAGAATTAATTTATGCCGAAGTAGAAGTTGGAAGGATTGATAAGGATCAACGACATGGAGAGATATTTAGAGCAGAAGTAAATTTAAGTATAGAGGGCCGTCTCATCAGAGCAGAAAAAACAGAAGAGTCCTTAATGGCATCTATTGATTTAGTTAAAGATGAGATTCAGAGAGAGATTAGAAAAAGCAAAGATAAAGATACAACTAAATTTCTTCGTGGGGCGCGTTCTTGGAAAAAGTTTTGGCATATTTCTCCTCTTGCTAGATTTCGAAAATCTAAAGTAGGAAAAATTATTAAAAAGAAATAAAAAAGTTTTCCACATTACAAATATTGTTATTTAAAGTATAATTAAAATAGGTCGAATTTATTTATTAATAAATAATAAGTAAAAAAATAATGGCAATCAAAAAAAGAGTTGCTAAAAAAAGAGTAGCACCTAAAAGGAAGCCGGCTAAGAAAAAAGCAGTAGCAAAAAGGAAGCCAGCTAAGAAAAGAGTAGTAGCTAAAAGGAAGCCAGCTAAGAAAAAAGTAGTTCGTAAAAAAGCTGTTCGTAAACCTGCTCGCAAAAAAGCAACACCCAAAAAGAAGACAGTTCGTAGAAAGAAAAAGTAGTTTTTTTATAAGATTTATTTTATAAAAAATCGTTGCTATAGCAATTTGAGTAATTTTTGATTTATCTAAATTTTATTAATTGATTTCTTAATAGTTTTAAGTTAAAGTATAAGCAGTCTTAAACTGCTTTTTATATTATAAAAATATGGGTATTTTAGATAAATTTTTAAGTGATCCTAACGAGAAAGAGTTAAAAAAGATTACTCCATTAGTAGAAGACATCAATAAGCTTGAACCAGAGTTCGAGCGTTTTTCTGATGAGCAATTAAAGAATAAAACCAAAGAATTTAAAGAAAGATTGAAAAAAGGAGAAAAATTAGATGATATATTAGTTGAGGCATTTGCTTTAGTAAGAGAGGCAGGTAAAAGGATTCTAGGACAAAGACATTATGATGCTCAATTAATTGGTGGAATAATCTTACATCAAGGTAAAATTACTGAAATGAAAACAGGAGAGGGGAAAACATTAGCTGCTACTTTAGCAGTCTATTTAAATGCTTTAGAAGATAAAGGAGTTCATGTCATTACTGTTAATGATTATTTATCAAGACGTGACCTTAATTGGATGGGTCCTGTATATGGTTCACTGGGGATGTCTTGTTCTTGTTTAAATCATGAAAAAGCATATCTATTTGAAGCCGAAACAAATTCTGATAAAGACGAGGTAACAATTGAAATGGAAAATTTAAAAGAAGTTCCTAGAAAAGAAGCTTATCAAGCAGATATTACCTATGGAACTAATAATGAATTTGGTTTTGATTATTTAAGAGATAATATGGCTCAGAGTTTAGAGATGATGAGTCAAAGAGATCCTAATTTCGCAATCATTGATGAAGTAGATAGCATTTTAATTGATGAAGCTAGAACTCCTTTAATAATCTCTATGCCAGATGCAGAGTCAACCAAGCTTTATGCGCAATTCAGCCAGATCGTTCCTCAATTAAAAGAAACTGCTGATTATAATATTGATGAAAAAGCTAGAGCAGCAACTTTAACTGAAGAAGGTGTTAATAAAGTAGAAAAAATTCTTAATATAGAAAATATTTATCAAGAAGGAGGTATTCGTTATGTTCATCATTTAGAACAGGCATTGCGCGCTAATGTCTTATTTAAAAAAGATACGCATTATGTTGTAAAAGATGGGCAAGTTATCATCGTTGATGATTTTACTGGCAGATTAATGCCTGGCAGACGATATTCTGATGGACTACACCAAGCATTAGAAGCTAAAGAAAAAGTTAATGTTCAACAAGAAAGTAGAACATTAGCTTCAATTACTTTTCAAAACTATTTTAGAATGTATCCAAAATTATCTGGAATGACAGGAACAGCAATTACTTCAGCAGAAGAATTTCATACAGTTTATAAATTAGAAGCAATAATTGTGCCGACTAATAAGCCGATGATTAGAGAAGATTTACCTGATAGTGTTTATAAAAGTGAACATGGTAAGTTTCAAGCAATCTCTAGAGAAATAAAAGAAAGACATGAAAAAGGACAACCAGTTTTAGTTGGAACAGTTTCTATTGAAAAAAATGAATTACTTTCAGCTTATTTAAAAAAAGCTGGAATTCCTCATCAGATTTTGAATGCTAAGAATCATGAACAAGAAGCAAGAATTATTTCTCAAGCAGGAAGGAAAGGCGCTGTTACTGTAGCAACTAATATGGCTGGTCGTGGTGTTGATATTGTTCTTGGTAGGAGTGATGAAGAAAAAGAATACGACGAAGTTGTTAAAGCAGGCGGGCTTTATGTAATTGGAACAGAGAGACATGAAGCTAGAAGAATTGATGATCAGTTGCGTGGTAGAGCTGGAAGACAAGGTGATCCTGGTTCTAGTCAATTTTTTGTTTCACTGGAAGATGACTTAATGAGAATTTTTGGAGGAGAAAAAATTAAGTCAATGATGGAAATGTTAAAAGTTCCAGAAGATCAACCAATTCAGAATAAAATGGTTTCTAGTGCAATTGAATCAGCTCAAGGTAAAATTGAAGGATTTAATTTTGATATCAGAAAACATGTTTTAGAATATGATGATGTAATGAATAAACAGAGAGAAACTATTTATAAGAAACGGAAAAATATTTTAACAAAGAAAAATCTTCAATCAGATGTTATAGACATGATAAAGGAAGAGATTAAAAAATTTGTTCAATTTCATTCAGAAAAAGAAATAAATTATAAAGAAATTGCTGAAATTAGCAAAAGTATTTTTTTAGTTCCAGATAATCTGGAAAAAGAATTAGAAAAAATAAAAAATCCTGAGAAAATATCTGAACGTTTAATTGAATTAGCTGAACAAGGTTATAAAAAGAAAGAAGAAGAAATAGAAAAGAAAAATATGCGTCAAGTTGAGAAGTTTGTTCTCTTAAGAAGTATTGATACATTATGGATGGATCATTTAGACAATATGGACCATCTCCGTGATAGTGTTAGTTTACGCGCTTATGGACAAAAAGATCCTTTGGTAGAATATAAGAATGAAGGAATTAGAATGTTTAGGAGGTTACTAGAGACAATTCAGACAACTATTGTTAATACAATTTATAAAGTTAGTTTAGGGCCAGTTCCTCCTCAAGAGAATGTTGTTAGAGCAGGCGATAAAAAAAGCGTTGGTCGTAACGATCCGTGTCCTTGTGGTTCTGGTAAAAAATATAAAAAATGTTGTTATCCAAAATATGGCAGATAAAAAACAAAAATCAAAATTTGAATTTTTAAATTATCAAAATTATTTAGGAATGATTAAGACAAGTGAGAATAGTAAAATGTTTAGGCATATTTATGTTTTAAATAATGGTAAGAAAAAAGATATTTTAAAAAACGGTGAATTGTCTTGTGCATATTATGTTTCTTGTATTTTGAAAATTTTTAATTTAATTGATTCTAAAATATCTCCTCATTCAACAGTAAGTGGAATAATTAAAAATATGATGGACAATGGTTGGAGTGCAACCAAAAAATTAACCCTAGGCAATATCTTGGTTTGGGAAAAGAAATCAGGACATGAACATCTCGGATTTTACCTAGGCAAAGATAATGCAATAAGTAATTGTTCAAATAAGAAAACGCCCATAATCCATCATTATACTTATAATAACAAAAGAAAGATTATTAAAATTTTAACGCATGAGATGATTAAATAAAATCATGTTTTTTAAGGGGCCGAAAAATAATAAAGATTTTTATTGGACTAATCATGTTAAAGAAAAGATGCGATATTATGGATTAGGAGAAGGAAGATTAAGAAGGATTTTAAGAGTACCAGATAGGAGAGAAGAAGGAATTGCTCCAAATACAATTGCTTTGATGCAGTTTGATGGAATAAAGAAGCAGAAAGAGATTTGGTTGATGTATCAATTGGCTGGCAAAAAGAAGAAAATGATTTCTGCTTGGCGTTATCCAGGAATTAGTCCAAAAGGAAAATCAATTTCTATTCCCGAAGATATTATTGAGGAGTTGAGAAAATTGACTAATTTTGTAGAATAAGGTAGATTAAAAAATATGGGAGCGTTTTATAAAAGTGAAAATAAATCGATGAAAATAAATAAATCCAAAAAAGTCCACTGGACTATTTTTGCTATTCTAATCATCGGTTTTTTTATTTTTTCTTTTAGCTATCCTGGTGTATATAATAAAGGAGTTGATTGGTTAAATGGATTAGCAGGGGTAGAAGTAATGCCACATTTTTGGGAGAAACCATTTAAATTAGGATTGGACTTACAAGGAGGCACTCATTTAATTTATCAAGCAGACTTAACAAATATTTCTTCAGATAATTATGACGACTCTATGCAAGGGGTACGTGATGTAATTGAACGTAGGGTTAATTTATTCGGTGTTGCAGAACCAGTAGTTCAAGTTAATAAAGTTGGTTCAGCTTATCGTTTGATTGTTGAATTAGCTGGAGTCAAAGATACACATAAGGCAATTGAGATGATTGGAGAAACACCTTCTTTAGATTTTCGCGAAGAAAGAAACTCAACAGAAAGAGATAATATATTAGCCAGACAAGAAGAAATTTATAAAAAAATAGAAGATGGATTAGAAATTAATTTAGAAGACCAATCAATTTTAATGCAGGATCCATATTTTATTCCAACTGAATTAACTGGACGATATCTTAAGGGTTCTCAATTACAATTTGATCAACAGACTTATCAATCTCAAGTTGGCTTAGAATTTGATAGTGAAGGAAGTAAAATATTTGAAGATTTAACTAGTAAGAATGTTGGTAAGAAAATAGCTATTTATTTAGATGGTGTAGGAATTAGTGCTCCAACAGTTCAAGAAGCAATTACTGGAGGTAAGGCGCAAATAACTGGTGATTTTACTTCAGATGAAGCTAAGGAATTAGTTCAAAGATTAAATGCAGGAGCTTTGCCTGTTCCGATTAATTTGATTAGTCAACAGACCATTGGAGCCAGTTTAGGTAAAGACTCATTAGATAAATCATTAAATGCTGGAATTTATGGATTTCTTGCAGTTTTAATCTTTATTATCTTTTATTATCGTTTGCCTGGATTATTAGCTAGTTTCTCTTTATTGCTTTATATAGCAGCAGTATTAGCAATTTTCAAATTAATTCCTGTAACATTAACTTTAGCCGGTATTGCTGGATTTATTTTATCAATTGGAATGGCAGTAGATGCTAATGTCCTTATATTTGAAAGATTAAAAGAAGAGCTTAAGTCTGGAAAAAGTTTAGGTGGGAGTATTGATGAAGGATTCAAAAGAGCTTGGCCAGCCATTAGAGACGGTAATATATCAACTATTATTACATGTTTAATTCTGTATATCTTTGCTACGGGATTGGTTAAGGGATTTGCTCTAACTTTAGGAATTGGTGTTTTGGTAAGTATGTTTTCAGCCATTGTTATTACAAAAAGTTTTTTAATATTTTTTATAAACGGTCGTTTAGAAAATTGGAAAAGTCTTTGGTATTAAAAATATGCAAATTGTTAAATATCGTAAAATATATATATCTATCTCAGCCATACTATTAATTGGTAGTGCATTGACTTTGGGTATCTGGGGATTGCGTTTGGGAATTGATTTTACTGGAGGAAGTTTAATGGAAATTGAGTTTTTATCAGAACGTCTTGATAATCAAGTTCTTCAAGAAAAATTAAATGATTTAGATTTAGGACAAATTAGTTTTCAACCTACTGGTGAAAAAGGATTAATTGTAAGACTAAAAGATATTGATGAAAAAACTCATCAACAGATTTTAGAAAATATTGGTTTAAATACTATTGAAGAAAAAAGATTTGAATCAATTGGTCCTTTGATTGGAGCTGAATTAAAAAGAAAAGCAATCTGGGCAATTGGATTAGCTTTGATTGCAATCATTCTATACATTGCTTGGTCTTTCCGTAAGATTTCAAGACCATTTGCTTCTTGGCAATATGGATTAATGGCAATTATTGCTTTATTTCACGACGTTTTTATTACAATAGGATTATTTGCTTTTCTAAGTCATTTTATAGAGATAGAAATCGGATTACCATTTGTAGCTGCTCTATTGACGATTTTAGGTTATTCTGTTAATAATAGTATTGTAATTTTTGATAGAGCAAGAGAAAATATTCTAAGAACAAATTGGACAGAATTTGGCGAGGTAATTGATATTAGCATTAATCAAAGTTTGACTCGTTGTTTAAATACAGCATTGACAACTCTTTTTGTTCTCTTGGCTATATTCTTCTTAGGCGGAGAAACAATAAAATATTTTTCTTTAGCCTTAGTAATGGGTATAGTAATTGGAACTTATTCTTCAATATTTATTACAAGTCCATTAATGGTAGCTTGGTATGATAGAAAATATAGGAATAAAAGTTGACTCTTTATTAATAATGTGTTAGATTTAAACTTACATGGCAATAAAATATAAACAATTAGTTGATAATGCTTTAAAAAATATTTCCAATGAAAGAACTAAAGATATCATTTATTCACGCTTTGGTCTTGAAGATGGACAAAGAAAGACACTTGAGGCAATTGGTAATAAATATGGCATTACTAGGGAGCGGGTTCGTCAAATAGAAGAAGCTGCTTTTTCTGATTTAAAGAAATCAGGTATAAATGATTCTTTTAAGCCTGCTTTTAATTCAATTGATGCATTTTTAAATCAAGAAGGTAAAGTTGTTAGAGAAGAAAGACTATTATCAACTTTAACTAAATTAGATCATCCTAATGCTGACAGAGGTGCTCTTTTTTTAGTTTTAACAATGGGTAGTCCATATCAACGATTTGTTGAATCTGATAAATTTCATTCATTATGGTCTAATTCTGGAGACGCTTTAAATCAAGCTGAAAAAACTGTTAATCAATTAATTAATAATTTAGAAGAAGTTCAAACTCCTGTTTCTCAAAATGATCTTTTAAGTTCTTATAAAAAAGTTGGAATTAACTTACAAACAAAAGCTTTGCTCTCATATCTTGATGCTACTAAACAAATTGATCAAAATAATTTTGGTCAATTTGGTTTAATAAAGTGGCCTGAAATTAGTCCACGCGGAGCCAAAGATAGGGCATATATTGTTCTTAAAGAACAAGCAAAACCATTACATTTTAGAGAAGTAGCTGATTCTATTAATAAGGCTAAATTAGGATCTAGTTTAGCTCAAGCTCAAACAGTTCATAATGAGTTAATTAAAGATCCTCGTTTTATATTAGTTGGTAGAGGTACTTATGCTTTAAAAGAATGGGGTTATCAAGCTGGAACAGTTAAAAATATAATTGTTCAAACCTTGAAGGATAATGGTCCTCTAGAAAAAGAAGATATTTTAGACAAGGTTTTAAACACTAGACTTGTTAAACCTAATACTGTTTTAATTAATCTTCAAAATAAAGAATATTTTAATAGAGATAAAGAAGGAAAATACTTTTTAACAAAGTAATAGTAACTTAAAATATATTGTAATGTCTGCTTTTTTAGAAATAATTTCTATTGTTTTTATATTTCTGTATTTTATCGGAGGATTTTTATTATCTCTTTGGTGGATTTGGATTCCTTGGCTTCTTTTTATTTTGGCCAGGGATATTTGGATAAAACATGTAAGGAATAAATTCGCTCAAGATTTAGAGTGGGTCTTACTAGAAGTTAGACCGCCCCAAGATGTAAAAAAAACTCCACATGCTATAGAGCAACTTTTTGCTGGTTTACATGGAATGCTATCAGGTCCTAGTAAAAAAGATGAATTAATCAAAGGAGTTTTCCAGAGATGGTTTAGTTTTGAAATCGTTGGTAATGGTGGTGATATTCGTTTTTTAGTTAGAACATTAACTTATTTTCGTAATTTAGTTGAATCTCAAATTTATGCTCAATATCCAGAAGCAGAAATCATAGAAGTTGATGACTATATTAATTCAGTACCAAATGATATTCCCAATGAGGAATATAATCTTTGGGGCACGGAAATGGTTTTACTCAAAGAAGATGCTTATCCAATTCGTACTTATGTTGAATTTGAAAAAAGTGCTGTTAGTGAAGAACAAAGAATTGACCCTATTAGTTCTCTATTAGAAGTAATGAGTAAATTAGAGAACAAAGAACAGATTTGGGTTCAAACATTAATTAGACCAGTAAATGATGAATGGAAAAAACAAGGTGATAAATTAAGAGATAAATTAATTGGTCGCAAAGAAGAAAACAAAGAAGGTGAAGTAAAAAAAGAATTTATTGCTTGGAAAGATGCTTTTGGGAAAGTGCTTCATGAACTAGCTACTGGCGAATCATTGGAATCAAGTGATTCAAATGATAAAAAAGAAAAATTTTCTTTTCTTTGGGATGCAACAAAAGGAGAGCAAGATATAATTACAGCCATTGAAAGGAATACAGCTAAAATTGGTTTTGAAACAATTATTAGATTTGTATATGTTTCTCCTAGAGATACATATTCAATGGCCAATGTATCTGCTGTTGTTGGTTGCTTTAAACAATTTAATACTCAGAATTTAAATGGATTTAAACCTAATGGAAAGATAAGTCCGTCTCTTGATTATGCGCTTGAATTAAAGGACCAAAGAGAGGATTATAGGAGAAGAAGAGTTTTTAAAGATTATAGAAAAAGAGATTTTGTTCAATATTCAGATGTAATTAAATATCTTAATAGATTATCATTTGAAAAACTTCCTATTTTCAAATGGTTTTTTGATAGGAGTAATCCAATGGTTTTGAATATTGAAGAATTGGCTACAGTTTATCATTTTCCATCTGAACCAGTTAAGGCTCCATTGGTTCCTAGGGTGGAAGCTAAAAAAGGTGAACCTCCTATTGGTTTACCAATTAAATAATTATGAGTGATATTAATATTCTTGCTCGTACAAATTTTCGTAATCAAGAAGTTGAATTTGGAATAAAAACCACTGACCGTCAGCGTCATGTTTACGTTATTGGAAAAACAGGAACAGGAAAAACTACCCTTTTAGAAAATATGGCTATTCAAGACATTCAGAATGGTCGTGGTGTTGGGATTGTTGATCCTCATGGTGAATTTGCTCAGAAAATGTTAGATCATGTTCCTTCTGATAGGATTAATGATGTTATTTATTTTAATCCAGCTGATTTAGATTATCCAATTGCTTTTAATTTTATTGAAAAAGTTGATCCAGAATATAAACATTTAGTTGCTTCTGGATTAGTTGGAATTTTTAAAAAACTTTGGGCTGAATCTTGGGGTCCTAGATTAGAATATGTTTTAAGAAATGCTGTTTTAGCTCTTTTAGAATATCCCGGTTCTACTCTCTTGGGTATTATGAGGATGTTAACTGATAAGAAATACAGGAATAAAGTTATTGATAATTTAAAAGACCCTGTTGTCAAATCATTTTGGGTTGAAGAATTTGCCAAATATCCAGATAGATTTATGGTTGAAGCAGTAGCTCCAATTCAGAATAAAGTTGGACAATTTTTAACTAGCTCTTTAATAAGAAACATTGTTGGACAAACAACTTCTTCTATTGATATAAGGAAAGCTATGGATGAAAAAAAGATTTTAATTATGAATCTTTCAAAAGGTGCTATTGGAGAAGATAATTCTGCTCTTTTAGGAGCAATGTTGATTACTAGAATACAATTAGCTGCTATGTCGCGTATAGATATTCCTGAGGAAGAAAGACAGAATTTTTATCTTTATGTTGATGAATTTCAAAATTTTGCCACAGAATCATTTGCTGATATTCTTTCAGAAGCAAGGAAATATCGTCTAAATTTAATCTTAGCTCATCAATATATTGCACAGATGGATGAAGTGGTTAGAGACGCAGCATTAGGAAATGTAGGAACAACAATTTCTTTTAGAGTTGGAGCTTATGATGCTGAATATTTAGAAAAAGAATTTGCTCCTGAATTTACTGCTCAAGATATAGTTAATTTAGGATTTGCTGATACTTATCTTCGTCTTATGATTGACGGAATGGCATCGCGACCATTCTCAGCTCATACATTGCCGCCAATTCCAAAACCAATAAAATCATATGCAGATAAGATAATAAATGTTTCTCGTGAGCGTTATACTACTAGTCGAGACGAAGTAGAAAGTAAAATTGCTAAATGGAGCGGTGTAATTGAATCTGAAAAAGAAGAAAGGATAACTAAAGAAGATCTTTTTGATTCAAAATGTTCTAATTGTGGAAAGTCTATTAAAGTTAAATTTAAACCTGATGGTGTTAGGCCTGTTTATTGTCCTGATTGTTTAGAAAAGGTAAGAAAAGAAAAAAATGAAAAAGACGATAAAGCAATCAAACCTGATGATAAAGTAATCAAACCCAAAGAAGAAGATGTTTCTTTATCCTTAAAAGAAGCAACTACTCAAGAAACTCAAACATTTAGACCTCAAAAAAAGAGAAAAGAAGTTGATTTTGGAGGGCTGAGAGATGCATTAAAAGACGCTATTGGTTCTCAAGAAGATAATAAAGAAAAAACAAAAGAAACAAAATGACATCAAAAGAATTTCGTCAAAAATATTTAGATTTTTTTAAATTAAAACAACACGCTATTATCCCCAGCGCTTCTTTGATTCCTGAAAATGATCCAACTACTTTGTTCATTTCATCGGGAATGCATCCTCTAGTACCGTATTTAATGGGAGAAAAACATCCAGAAGGGAAACGTTTAGTTAGTGTTCAAAAATGTATTAGAACAATAGATATTGATGAAGTAGGCAATTCAACTCATCATACTTTTTTTGAAATGCTTGGTAATTGGTCTTTGGGAGACTATTTTAAAAAAGAAGCGATTGAATGGAGTTGGGAATTTTTAACTTCTTCAAATTGGCTTAATTTGGATAAAAATAGAATTGCTGTTTCTGTATTTAAAGGCGATGAAAATGCGCCCTTAGATGAAGAGTCAATTAATATATGGAAAAATATTGGTATTTCTGATGGAAGAATCGCAAGATTGTCCAAGAAAGACAATTGGTGGGAAAAAGCTGGAGAAACTGGACCATGTGGACCAGATAGTGAAATATTCTATTGGACTGACAATGATAGTCCTGTTCCAGAAAAATTTGATTCAGAAGACAATAGATGGGTAGAAATTTGGAATGATGTTTTTATGCAATACAATAAGACAGACAAAGGTAAGTATGAATTATTAAGTCAAAAAAACGTTGATACAGGCATGGGACTAGAAAGAACATTGGCTATATTAAATGGATTAGATGATAATTATAAGACAGAATTATTTATTAATGTTATTAAAAAAATTGAAGAATTATCTGGTAAAAAATATGAAGAATCAGAAGAAATTACCAAGGCAATTAGAATTATAGCTGACCATATTAAAGCAGCTACCTTTATAATGAGTGATGATAAAGAAATTGCTCCTTCAAATCTTGATCAAGGATATGTTGTTCGTAGATTAATTAGAAGAGCTATTAGATATGGAAGGCAAATAGAAATTAAAGATAATTTATGGACCAAAGAAATTGCTAAAGTAGTAATTGAGGATTATAAAGATATTTATCAAGAATTAGAAAAGAATAAAGAATTTATTTTTAATAAATTAGACGACGAAGAAACTAAGTTTGAAAAAACATTAGAAAAAGGATTAAAAGAATTTGAAAAAGGTATAAGTGCTTTTGTTTTATTCTCAACATATGGATTTCCAATTGAGATGACTCAAGAACTGGCAAAAGAAAAAGGAGAAAAAATAGATATAGAAAAATTTAATGAAGAGATGAAAAGACATCAAGAACTTTCGAGAACAGCTTCAGCTGGTAAATTTAAGAGTGGTTTAGCCGATGATAGTGAAGAAGTTAAAAAGCTTCATACAGCCGCTCATCTTCTATTAGCTGCTTTAAGAAGAGTATTAGGAGAGCATGTCTTTCAAAAAGGAAGCAATATTACAGCTGAAAGATTAAGATTTGATTTTTCTCATTCAGAAAAAATGACCGATGAACAAAAACAAGAGGTTGAGAAATTAGTTAATGAAATTATTGAAAAAGATTTACCGGTTCATCTTGAAGAAATGACATTAGAAGAAGCTAAGGGGAAAGGCGCAATGGGAGTCTTTGAATCCAAATACGGAGAGAAGGTAAAAGTATATACAATTGGTGATAACTCCGACGTAAAGTCGGAGCCTCCTTTCAGTCGGGAAATTTGTGCTGGACCTCATGCAGAGAAAACTGGGGAATTAGGTCATTTTAAAATTACTAAAGAAGAGTCTAGCTCTTCTGGTATTCGTAGAATTAAAGCAGTATTGGAATAAGATAGATTTTGGTGTAAAATACATGTAATGCGATTGTTTAGAAGAAAAATTAAACCACAAAAATATTTATTAGTTTTAGATATTGGCACAGAGTTTGTTAAAGCATTAGTTTTTAAGGTGAAGAAGGGGATATCTGATGATGGAGAGATTAAAGACCAAGGCATTATCATAGGATTTGGTCGTCAGAGACAATTGCCTGGGAGTATGTTAGCTGGAGCAGTAACTGATATTGATGGCGTAACTCTAACTTGTCAGAGGGCGATTGAACAGGCTAGTCAAATGGCTCGTGTTAAGCCAAAAAAAGCAGTTGTAGGAATTGCTGGAGAATTTATTAAAGGTATAACTACTAATTTTGTTTGTCCTAGAGAAAAACCAGAAGAACCAATTGATTTAGCAGAATTACAGAATATAATTCAAAAAATTCAGCGGAAGGCCTTTGATAAGGCTCGTGGTCAATTAGCTTATGAAACTTGTTGTTCTGAAGTTGAAATAAAACCAATTAACGCTTCATTAACTGATATACGAATTGATGGTTATCAAGTAACAAATCCTTTAGGGTTTCAAGGCAAAGAGATTTTTTTAGGAATTTTTAATGTTTATGCTCCACTAGTTCATTTAAGAGCCGTAGAGAATATTGCTGCTAAGCTTGATTTGGATTTACTTTCTATTGCTGCTGAACCCTATGCTTTGACTAAAACATCATGTTTTAATTCTACTGTTGGAGCTATTTTTATTGATATTGGCGGAGGTACGACTGATATTGCTTTGTTTCGTCAAAATAGAGTAGAAGGAATAAAAAGCTTTGCTTTAGCAGGTCAGACTTTTACTAAACGATTAGGTCAAATGTTTAATCTTAATGTAGATCAAGCTGAAAAAATTAAAATAAGACACAGTCAGCAAAAATTAAGTCAAAGTGTTCAATGGAAAATTAGAGATATTTTAAAAAAAGATTTAAGAATTTGGCTTAGTGGGATAGAATTAGTTTTAGAAGAATTTGATCAGGCAGAATATTTTCCTCCTTTAATACTATTATGCGGTGGCGGTAGTTTACTGCCAGGAATTAAAAACATTTTAAAAAAAGAAGAGACTCAAAATAAATGGTTAGATAAATTTCCATTTAGTGAAGCTCCTCAAATTGGTTTTATTCAATGTAAGGATATTAATAACATTGTTGATCAAACTAATAGCTTAGATGGCCCAGAATATATTACCCCCATGGCACTTGCTAGTTTGACATTAGAAATAGTAACTGATGAAAATAAAATTTTACCACCTATTTTAAGAAGAGTATTGAAAATAATGCGATAAAAATTTTATGAAAAATATATATTTAGAACCTAATGAAGAAATAATTTCTATAATTGACCGTTTAATTCAAGTTGAAGATGAACAAGTTAATTTGATTGTGCCTTCTGGTGCTCAAATTTGGCAAAGTTCAATTAATTTAAAATTACTTAAACGTGAAATGGATAGTTTAAATAAATTAGTTACTTTTATTGTCTCAGATGATTTAAGTGCTGAAATGGCAGAAAGAATTGGTTTTGCAGTTAAAAAAGAGAGAGATTTGCCTGTTGAATTGATTCAAGAGAAAGAAAACATCCAAGAAGAAGAAACAATTCAAGAAGAAATAATTATAGAAAAAGAAGAACCAATTCAATCCAAAAAAAACATGATAGAACTTTTAGTTGATGAATTAGAATCTGAGAAAAAAGAGAAGAAACCGTTTCCTTCACTAGCTTTATGGAAAAGAAAAAAACTTGAAGAGATAGTACCGAAAGAAGAATCATCTCATAAAAGAATGGCTGACATAATTATTCCTAATAATCAAAACGGTAGAACATTTTTAAAAGAAAAACCAATAATTAGAGAAGAACCAATGATCAGAGAGGAATCGATAGTAAGAGAAGAACCAATAATTAGAGAGGAATCGATATTGAGAGAAGAACCAATGTTAGCAAAAGGATTAAAATGGTCTAGACTTTTTAAATTTTTTATTATTATAGCTCTAATAATGGCTTGTTTAGTGGGTTATTTAGTTTTACCAAGTGCTGAAGTAAATATTACTCCAAAAACAGAAATAACAAATTTTGATTTATCAGTAATTGGTTCAAGTGATATTTCTGAAGTTGATGCAATTTTAAATAAAATTCCGATTCAAGAAGTTGAAGTAACCAAAACAAAGAGTAGAGAATTTAATACTACTGGAGAAGAAGAAATTAATACAAAAGCAAGTGGCGAAATTACTATTTATAATGAATATAGTTCTGATGATCAAACCTTACTAGACAGAACAAGATTTGAATCATCTGATGGAAAGATTTTTAGAATACTTCAAGGCATAACTGTTCCAGGCGCTAAGATAGAAGAAGGTAAAATTATTCCTAGTATTTTTAAAGTAAATGTAACAGCTGATCAACCAGGCGAAGAATATAATATTGGTTCAGATAATTTTATTATTCCAGGATTTAAGGGGTCTCCTAAGTTTGCTGGATTCTATGGTAGATCTTCTGATTCAATGAGTGGTGGATATGTTGGAATGGCGAAAGTTGTTTTAGCCAAAGATTTAGAAAAAGCAGAAAATACTTTAGTCAATGAATTAAAAGAAGAAGTTAAAAGAGCATTAGAAGAACAAATTCCAACCGACTTAAAAGTAGTAGAGAATGGATTAAAAGAAGAGATAGTTGAAATATCTTCTAATTTTAAAAGAGGAGAACGTGCTGATAAATTTATTTTAGAGGTAAAAGTAACTATGAAAGCGCTTCTCTTTAAAGAAGATGATTTAAAAAATTTAGTTGATTTAAATTTAGTTTCAATGGTTTCCAATGACAAAACTCCTGTTAATGATACCCAAAAAATTAGTTGGCAAACACCAACAATAGATTGGTCAAATCAAGAAATTTCTTTTGATTTAAATATTGAGGAAAAAATTGCTTGGAACATAAATACGCAATCAATAAAAGAAAATTTAGCTGGTCAAAATGAAATTGAAGTAAGAAGTTATTTAGCAAATCAATCAGAAATAGAAAGAGCAAGAGTTAGTTTTTGGCCATTTTGGGTTAAGAAAATACCAAATCAAGAGAAAAAAATTAAAGTGAATATTGAGTTATGAGAATTAATAGGTTGACTAATTTCGTTTTATCATTTAATATACAAAGAACATATAAAAGTGATTATATCTAAAGAAAAAAAATCTACTCATGAAGGTGTGGTTATTGAAGCTTTGCCTAGCTTAATGTTTAAGGTGAAGTTAGATAATGGGAATGAAATACTAGCCAAACTATCAGGGAAAATGCGATTACACCATATTCGAGTATTGATTGGTGATCAAGTTAAGGTTGAGATGACTCCCTATGATAATACCAAAGGAAGAATCATTTTTAGAGGAAAATAATTATTGAAATAATATAGAATTATGAAAGTACGTGCTTCGGTCAAAAAAATGTGCACAAGTTGCAAAATAGTCCGGCGTAAAGGTCGGGTTTATGTTATTTGCAAGAAAAACCCTAAACATAAACAGAGACAAGGATAAAAACTATGGCAAGAATAGCTGGTATTAATATTCCAGACAATAAACGAATAGAAATTGCTTTAACTTATGTATATGGGATAGGGTTGACTTTGAGTCAGCGTATTTTAGCTAAAACTAAAATAGATCCAGATACTAGAACCAATAAATTATCCAATCAAGAGGTTAATGATTTACGAGAAATAGTAGAAAAAGAATATAGAGTTGAAGGAGAGTTAAGACAAGAAAAAATGATGAATATTAAAAGATTAAAAGACATTGGTTCATATAGAGGTATTCGTCATATTAAGGGATTGCCAGTTAGAGGACAACGGACAAAAACTAATACAAGGACTGTTAGAGGTAATGTCCGTCAAACTATGGGAAGTGGAAGAAGTAAATCAGCTGATAAAACTTAAAAATTTAAATTATATGGGAAAGAAAAGAATTATTAAAAAAAGTGAAGAAGAGCTTTTAAGAGATGCAGAAAAAAGAGAAAAAGCAGAAAAAAAAGCTCAATCTAAAAAACCAAAAGAAAAGAAAAAAATTGGCCGAATTGAACATGTCAAAGTATATATTCAATCCACATACAATAACACTCTTATTACAATAACAGATCTGCAAAACGATGTGATTGCTTGGTCTAGTTCTGGTTCTGTTGGATTTAAAGGACCTAAAAAAGCTACTCCTTTTGCTGCTTCACGCGTAGTTGATGCTTTGATTGAAAAAGTAGGGAGTTTAGGGATTAGAGAGATATCAATTTTTGTTAAAGGAGTTGGCAGTGGTCGCGATGCAGCCGTTAGAGCATTGGTCAATCATGGATTAGAAATTAATTCTATTAAGGACGTCACTCCAGTGCCTCATAATGGTTGTCGTTTACGTAAACCAAGGAGAGTATAATATGATTATTAAAGCTAAATGTAAAAAATGTAGAAGATTTGGTCAAAAACTTTTTCTTAAAGGAGATCGTTGTTTTGGTCAAAAATGCGCAATGATTAGAAGACCTTATCCTCCTGGTGTTCATGGTAAATCTTTTAAAAAAAGATCTTCTGAATATGGATTGCAATTAAATGAAAAACAAAAAGTTAGGAATGTTTATGGAATATCTGAAAAACAGTTTAAAAGATATTTTAAAGAGATTGCTATACAAAAAGGAAATAAAGAAGAACTTTTTGCTCAAAAAATAGAAAGTCGTTTAGATAATGTTGTTTTTAGATTAGGATGGGCTTGTTCAAGAAGCTTGGCAAGACAACTTGTTAGTCATGGTCATATTTTAGTTAATGGACGAAAAGTAAATATTTCATCTTATCATGTTAAAAAAGATGAAGTTATTAAGATTAAAGAAAAAAGTAAAAATAAAACTATTTTTAAAGATCTTAAAACATTACTTAAAAAATATGAATTACCAACATGGCTATCTTCAGATAAAGATAAGCTAGAAGCAAAGATTATTGGTAAACCATTGTTAGAAGATATGGGCAAAATTGGAGAATTAAGTATGATTATTGAGTATTATAGTCGATAAAATTAAAAATTATTAAATTAAAAACTATTTAAATTATGATTACTCTTCCAAGTAAACCAAAAATTATTAAAGAAAAAGGGAATGAAGGTATCTTTGAAGTCCAGGCATGTTATCCTGGATATGGAATTACCTTAGGAAATGCTTTTCGTAGGGTCCTTTTATCTTCTTTACCTGGAGTGGCAATTACTGGAATTAAAATAAAAGGAGTGCAACATGAATTTTCAACTATAAAATATGTAATGGAAGACATGGTTCAGATCATTCTTAATCTTAAACAAGTTAGATTTAAGTTACACAATAATGAATCCATTAAAACAAAACTTAAAGTTAGTGGGAATAGAGAAGCTAAAGCTGGAGATATAAAAGCAACTTCTGATCTAGAGATTATTAATAAAGATTTTCATATTGCTACTTTAACTGATAAAAAAGCAGAATTAGAAATAGAACTTGAAATAGAATCTGGTTTAGGGTATTCACCAATAGAAGAACGAAAGAAAGAGAAAATAGAGATTGGGAGAATTGCTATTGATGCAATTTTTAGTCCAATTCGCAGAGTTAATTATTCTATAGAAAATATGCGAGTTGGTGAAAAAACTAATTATGATAAAATTAGATTTAATATTCAAACAGACGGAACAATTAGCCCAAGAGATGCTTTTGTTAAAACGGCTAAAATTTTAGTTGATCATTATAATATATTTGCTCAATTAGAAAAACCTAAAAAAACAAAGAAAAAGATTGTTAAATTAGAAAAGAAGAAAGAGAAAAAAAATCAAAAATTAATTAAAAAAGTTAAAAAAGTTAAAGAAGTCAAAGATGATCTTGGTATGATTAAGACAGAAAATTTAAAAATTTCTTCTAGAACAATCGTTTCTCTTCAGACAGCCGGGATAAAAACAGTAAAGAGTTTAATTAAAAAGAATATATCAGATTTAGAAGGGATAGATGGCATGGGGGACAAAGGTATTCTTGAGGTTAAAAGAGCCTTAGGTAAATTAGGATTAACTTTAAAATAATGAAACATTGTAAAAAAGGAAGAAAATTTGGACTTAAACGAGATCAAAGAAAAGCCCTTTTGAATAGATTGGCTGCTAATTTGATTTTAAAAGAAAAAATTGCTACTACTGAAGCAAAAGCTAAAGAAGTCCGTCCTTTTGTAGAAAAATTAATTACTAAAAGCAGAATAAATAGTTTATCTAATATTAGACATTTAGCTAAATATTTGCCAACTAAGGTATTAAAAAAAATAGTTTCAGAAATTGGGCCTCGTTTTAAAGATAGAGATGGTGGTTATACTAGAATTATAAAAACAGGAATGCGTAAAACCGATGGAGCCAAAATGGCTATTATTGAATTAATCAAATGACAATACATAAAATTAATGCGAAAAATAAAGTTTTAGGACGACTAGCCGTTGAGGTAGCTAATTTATTGCGTGGAAAAAATAAACCAGATTTTTTACCCTATAAAGACAATGGAGACGAAGTAATTCTTTATAACACAGACAAGGTTATATTGACTGGTAAAAAATCAAAACAAAAAATATATTATCATCATTCAGGTTATCCAGGAGGAATTAAAGAAATATCCTTTGAAAAGGCAATGAAAGATGATTCTCGAAAAGTGTTTAGAAAGGCAGTTTATGGAATGATGCCAAAAAATAAATTAAGAGATAAAATTATAAAAAAACTTAAGCTATATAAAGAAAAAATTGATTAAAGATATATGACAGAAAAAAAGATAATAAAAAAAACTCCAATTAAAAAAAAATCTATTAAAAAATCCTTAATTAAAAAAGTTAAGGATAAGAAAGTTTTAATTAAAAAAGTTAAGAATAAAAAAGTTTTAATTAAAAAGGAGTCAAAAGAAACAAATAAAACAGGAAGACAATATTATGAAGCAGTTGGACGAAGGAAAAGAGCTACTGCTAGAGTTAGGCTTTTTACCTGTAAGCCATTTGAAGGCGAAAAAGGTAAGATTTTAATTAACGAAAAAAAATATACTGATTTTTTTACAACTTTTGATTTACGAGAGGTCATTCTTAGTCCCTTGAAAAAAATGAAGTCAATCAATAGATTTGAAGTGACCATTAAAGTTAAAGGAGGAGGCATAAAAGGACAAGCTGAAGCAATTTCTCATTCTTTGTCACGAGCTTTAGTTAAATTCAATCCTGATTTTTCTAAGAAATTAAAAAGATCTGGATTTTTAGTCCGTGACTCTAGAGAAAAGGAAAGGAAAAAACCTGGTCTTAAAAAAGCGAGAAAGGCTTCACAGTGGAAGAAAAGATAAGGAATATAGAGAGGAGGACAAGAAAATGTTTGTGGAAGAAAGAAAGCGTATTAGAAATAAGATTGCAAAGATTTTGCGTGTAAAGAAAAGAATGGTGGTTTCAGAAGCTAATTTTTTTCTGGATTTGGGTGCTGATTTTCTGGATATGAAAGAAATAGCTATGACCACAGAAGACATCAGCGGGAATGACAAAATTGAAATGTATGTGAAAATTGAAACGGTGGAGGATGTATTTCAGTTATGCGGAGTCTAAATATTAACTCAAAAATAAAACCCCTAGGTAAATCTAGGGGTTTTAATTTTCTAATGAAATAGAAAGTAATTCGTTGTCTTTTGTCAAATATAGCTTTTTATCTTTTGGACTGTATGCCATTTCTTCTATTTTAAGTTTAATCAAGCTAACTATATTTCTGTCTCCTCGATTATCAAGTTCAACTATTTTAATGCTTCCTTCAACATAGAAGACAATGTGTTCATTTGAATTATACCAGATTGCTTTTTCAATTTTTTGACTAAGACGAGTAACTAATTCTTTATTGTCATTTATTTCATCTGATTCTTTTAAATGATAAATCCAAATTTCATAAGGAGTAAAGTATAACAGTTTTTTATTATCATTAGAAAATTGTAAATTTTGAACATCTTGACTAATTAATTCAAATTCTTTTGTCTTTTGATTAAGCAAATAAAGCTGGTTGTTTTCATCTAAAACAACAATTTGTTCATTGGCAGAAGCAAAAACCTTATATTTATAATTACTTGGTAATGGGGTTAAACTTATTTGTTCATTAAAAGAATTTTCTTTATCTGTTTTATAAAGAATATAACTTGGTGCTTTAATGTAGAAAACATAATCAGATTCTTCTTTTAAAAAATTTTCTAAAGAAAAATCAATTGATAAATCTTGATCAATTATTTCAATCTCAGGATTTAATGGAATAAGTAAAATATTTTTAGCTTCAGTAACTTTTTTTGATTCTATTTTAAGTGTTTTTTGCCATGAATGATATCCTTCTTTATTTATTCTTATTTTATATTCTTTTGGCAATAAACGTTTAATTAATGTAGGCGTTATTCCTTCTTCTAATTTATCGTTGATATATATGTCTGCTTTTTTAGGAATTGATTTGAAATAAAAACTTCCAGTAATAACTGCTTTCTTATTTTCCCAATCAAAACTATAACCCCAGGCATAAAGTAATGTTGCTGGGGTTATTAAAATAAAGAAAAGAATTGTTACTAAAAGTATAATCTTACGAGTTTTTCGAGTCATAATCTTTATATAAGTATATGCTTATATTGCTTGTCAATCAAGCTATAATAAGATAGGATAATGATATATGGAAAGATTTATAATAAATGGAGGCCAAAAATTAAGTGGTGAAATAAGCGTTAATGGAGCAAAAAATGCTGCATTAAAAATTTTAGCAGCTTGTCTTTTGACAGATAAATCTTGGACTATTTCTAATGTGCCTCAAATTGAAGATGTTTTTCGTTTAATTGAATTACTCAGAGGATTGGGAGTTGAAATTAAAAATACTTCTAAAGGAGTCTATCAATTGAAGGCAAAAAAAATTAATGCAAAGAATTTAGATTTTGATATTGCTTCTCAATTGAAGGGTTCAATTTTAATGACAGGTCCATTATTAGCTCGTTGTGGTGAAGCAAATTTTTGTCAATCAGGTGGATGTATGATTGGTCAACGTCCTCGTAATATTTTTTTAGATGGATTTAAATCTTTTGGTGTTAAAATAGAAAATAATAATAATGGATATTATTTATCAGCCAAGCAATTAAAAGGAACTAAAATTGTTTTTCCATTAATTAGTGTTACCGCAACAGAAACAATGATATTAACTGCTGTTTTAGCAAAAGGAAAGACAATATTAATCAATTCAGCTTGTGAACCAGAAATTGTTTTTTTATCTGATTTTTTAAATCAATGTGGTGCCAAAATTAAAGGTGCTGGAACTTCTTCTATTCAAATTGAGGGAGTTAAGTCTTTAAAAGAAGGAAAATGTAGAATAATGCCTGATAGAATTGAAGCTGGTAGTTTTGTAATTTTAGGAGCAGCTAGTAATAGTTCAATAAAAGTTATCAATATGGATCCTAGTCATCTAGAGGTCCTTTGGGCTATTTTAAAAAAAGTAGGTGTTAATTTAGAAATAGGTAAAAATTTTGTTAAAGTTAAACCAGGATTTAAATTAAAGTCTGTAAATTTAAAGACTCGTGAATATCCTGGATATCCAACTGACCTGCAAGCACCTTTCACTGTTTTAATGACTCAAGCTGATGGCTTCTCTTTAATTCACGAAACAATTTTTGAAGGACGATTATTTTATACTGATATGCTTAATCAAATGGGGGCCAATATTATTATGGCTGATCCTCATCGTGTAATTGTCCAAGGGCCAACCAAGTTACACGCTAGTCGTTTAATTAGTCCTGATATTCGTGCTGGTATTGCTTTGGTAATAGCTGCTTTAATAGCAAAAGGGCAATCAGTGATTGAGAATGTTTATCAAATAGATAGAGGATATGAAGAAATTGAAAATAGATTTCAAAAATTAGGCGCAGACATTAAAAGAATAAAAGATTAAATTTATGTTAGCAAGAAAAATTGGAATTGATTTAGGTACGGCTAATACTTTGGTTCATATTCCTAAAAAAGGAGTAGTTATTAATGAACCAACAGTAGTCGCGGTTTCTGATGAAAATAATCGTATTTTAGCGGTAGGAAATTCAGCTAAAAAAATGTTGGGCAGAACTCCGGAATCTATTACAGTTTATAGACCAATGAAAGATGGTGTTATCGCTGATTATAGAATAACCGAAGCATTACTTAAATATTTTATTGGAAAAGTATTAGGTCGTTGGCGTGTTTTTAGACCAGATGTAATGATTTCAGTTCCAGCTGGTATTACTTCAACTGAGAAAAGAGCAGTAATTGAAGCTGCGGTTAAGGCTGGAGCAAAAAATGCTTATGTAGTCAAAGAACCTGTTTTGGCTGCTATTGGAGCAGGTCTATTAATTAATGAACCAGTTGGTCAAATGATTATTGATATTGGTGGGGGAACCTCAGAAATGGCTGTGATCTCTTTGGGAGGAATTGTTTCTTGCGAATCTGTTAGAATTGGTGGAGATAAATTAGATCAAGCAATTAGTAGATATATTCGTAAAAAACATAATTTAGCTATTGGAGAAAAAATGGCTGAAACTATTAAAATAAAGATTGGTAGTGCATTGCCACAAGAAGAAGATACAAGTATGAAAATACAAGGCCGTGATTTAATTGATGGATTGCCAAAAACGATAGAAATTAAAGGGAATGAAATAACAGATGCTATTTCTGAACAAATTAGAGAAATTATTAAATCAGTTAAAAATGTACTTCAAACAACTCCGCCTGAATTAATAGCTGATATTATGGATCATGGAATGTTTTTGAGCGGTGGTGGAGCATTGCTTAGAAATTTAGATAATTTGATTATTGAATCAACTGGAGTAGAGTGTCGTTTAGCTAAAGATCCGTTACTTTGTGTTGTCAAAGGAACGGGTGTTGCTTTAGAACATTTAGAAATTTATAAAAGAAGTATAATGAGTAAGAAATAATATGAATATTGGTATTAATGCAGTAGCTGCTTTTAAAAAACAGCGTACTGGAGTAGAAGAATATACTTATCAATTAATAAAACATTTAGTGATGCTTAAAGAAGCAAAAAAGCATCATTTTGTTTTATACAAAGATAAAGACACAGATAATCATAATATTTCTTTTCCTGATAATTTTAAAATTAAACAATTGTCTTGGCCTTTACCAATGTGGACGCAAATTAGATTGGCCCTAGAAATGACCGTTAACAAACCAGATGTTCTTTTTATTCCTGTTCATGTTTTGCCATTGATTCGTCCAAAGAATTCAATAGTTACTATTCATGGTTTAGAATTTGAATATTATCCAAAGATGTATCCTTTAAAACATTTGAAATATTTACGTTGGAGTACAAAATATGCTTTAAAAAATGCAAGTAAAATAATTGCTGTTTCAGAAAATACTAAAAAGGATTTAGTAGAAATGTATAATGGTAATCCAGAAAAAATAAAAGTGGTTTATCATGGAGTAAAAATACCAAAATTAATTGATAAACAAAAAACTGATTATCCATATATCTTGTATATTGGCAGATTAGAAACTAGAAAAAATGTTAATGGATTGATTAATGCTTTTAATTTATTAAAAGATACATACAGTGTGCCTCATAAGTTGGTATTGGCTGGACCAATGGGTTATGGGTATGAAAAGATTAGTATTGGGAAAGATATTATTGTTAAAGGATATATTTCAGATGAAGAAAAATGGCAATTATTACAAAATGCAGAAATGTATGTTCTTCCTTCTCTGTATGAGGGTTTTGGTATGTCAATTTTAGAAGCTCAAATAGTTGGTTGCCCCGTAATTACTTCTAATGTTTCTTCTATGCCTGAAGTTTCAGGGAATGGTGCGATATTAATAGATCCAGAAGATATTGAAAAAATTTGTGAAAAGATATATAAAGTTATTAGTAATCAAGATTTTAAAAAAGATTTAATTTATAAAGGTTATGAAAATGTAAAAAACTTTTCTTGGGAAAAGTGTGCTAAAGAAACTTTAAATATATTAACTAGCTTATGAAGGTTGCATTAATTCACGATTATTTAATTCGTTTTGGAGGAGCCGAGAGGGTCTTTTTAAATTTGCGTAAGATTTTTCCTAAAGCAGAAATTTTTACTTTACTTTACGATGAGAAAAATATGGGAAAATATTTTTCAGATGTTAAAGTTAATACTTCTTTTTTACAAGGATTTCCTAAGTTTTGGAGAAAACGTCAAAAATATCTTTTACCTTTTATTCCTATGGCTCCAGAAACTTTTGATTTACGAGAATTTGATTTAGTAATTTCTTCTTCTAGCAGTTTTGTTAAGGGCGTCATTACACGACCAAACTCTATACATGTTTGTTATTGTCATAGTCCAATGCGTTTTGGTTGGGATGCCTATTCTTCATACCTAAAACAACAAAGAAAAGGATCTTTAACTAATTTAGCTATTTCAATAATGATGCATTATATTAGAATTTGGGATAAATCGGCATCAAATCGTGTAGATTATTTTATTTCTAATTCTAAAATTACGGCTGAAAGAATTAAAAAGTTTTATGGAAGAGAATCTAAGGTTATTTATCCTCCTGTAAATTTATCAGTTTTTGATATGCCTCTTGAACAGAAATATTTCCTAATTGTTTCTCAACTGACTCCCTATAAGAGGATAGATTTAGCAATTACAGCATTTAATAAACTAGGGCTTCCTTTAATGATTATTGGAGAAGGTCCAGATAAAAAAAGATTACAGAAAATGGCTAACGATAATATTAAATTTTTAGGATGGAAATCAGACGAGGTGATTAAACAATATTTTCAAAAATGTATTGCCTTTCTCTTTCCAGGAGAAGATGATTTTGGTATCGCGCCGGTTGAAGCAATGGGATTTGGTAAACCTGTTTTAGCTTATCGCAAAGGCGGAGCTACTGAAACAATTTTAGAAGGAATTACTGGTGAATTTTTTGATGAACCAGAATCTGATTCTTTGGCCGATGGAGTTCGTCGTATTTTGCTTAATTTAGACAATTATAGTCCTCTATTAATTAGAAAAAGAGCTGAAAAGTTTTCTCAAGATAGATTTGAGAAAGACATAAAAGAATTTGTAATAGATTTATTAGAACAAAGAAAATTGCAGTAAGATATGGATTATGATAAAATATCTATATGATTATTGGTCATAAGCATATTTTAAGTTTTTTAGAAAAAAGTATAAAAAACAAGCGATTAGCTCATGCTTATTTATTCTCCGGTCCGTCTCATTTAGGTAAGTACGCTGTAGCTCTTGAATTTATTAAAATGTTAGTAGGCGAAGAGATAAATAAATCAATTCATCCTGATGTTTTAATAGTTAAGCCAGAAATAATTGAAACAGATAAAGGTGTTAAAAGAGAATCAGAAATTAGCATTAAAGAAGTAAGAAAAATTCAGCATCAAATGAGTCTGTTTCCGTACAGAGCGGATTATAAGATTGTTTTGATAGATGATGCTGATAGAATGACCAATGAAGCAACTAATTGTCTTTTGAAAACATTGGAAGAACCAAACGGTAATGCTATTCTAATTTTAATAACTGCTAATTTAAAAACTCTTTTACCAACTATCATTTCTCGTTGTCAAATAGTTAATTTTTCGCACGTATCTTCAGAAGAGATAAAAAAGGAACTTAAAGAAATTCCTGATTCTGTTGTTCGTTTGTCCAATGGTAGGCCTGGGTTAGCAATTCAATACTTAGAAAATCCAGATATTTTAGAAGAGCATAATAAAATAATTAATCAATTAGAAAAGATATTGAGAGCAGACCTAAGTGAACGTTATGAATACGCTGAAAAAATATCTAAAGATATTTTATCTTCTCGACAAATCTTACATCATTGGCTTTTTTGGTTTAGAGATTTATTTTTATTAGCCAATGAATGTCCTGAATTAACTATTTATTCAGATACAATGAAATATAAGGATTGTTATTCTTTATTAAAATTAAAAAAAATTATTAAAACAATAAAAAAAACAGATTTACTTTTAACTAATTCAAGTATTAATGCCAGATTAGCATTAGAAGTTTTAATGTTAGAAATATGAGAAAATCATTTTTAGTCATTATCCCAATATTTACTTTTTTAGCTTTTTCTCCTTTTGATTGTGGAAATAAAATAATTAATGATGGTGGAATTTATAAATCAAATGATATGGGCGAAGCATGGGAACAATTAACAGTTAGAGATGATTTCTCTTTGTCTTCTTTAGATATTTTAAACATAGTAATTGATCCTAGTGATTCAAATGTTCTTTATGCTGGAGCTCGAGCTGACGGACTTTATAAAAGTTGTTGCAAAGGAGAGCATTGGTATAAACTAAAAGACAAAAATAATGTACTTTCTTCTATCTCTAATGTTTATGATATCGCAGTTGATCCAAAGAATTCTGATAGAGTATATATTGGAACCTATCAGGATAAAAAAGGACGAGTTTTTCGAAGTCAAGATGGAGGAGAATCATGGGAAGAAGTTTATGTAGTTTCTGAAGAAAAATATGCCGTTTTTGCTATGGCAGTTGATAATTATGATTCTTCAATTATCTATATGGGAACTGCTCAAGGTGGATTTTTAAGAAGTTCAGATTATGGGAAATCATGGGAAATAATGAATTGGTTTGATGATGTTATTTCTGATATTGCTATTAATCCTAAAAATACTAGACAGGTTTATATCAGTACATTTGAAGAAGGAATTTATAGGAGTGATAATAGAGGAGAAACTTGGCAATCATTTGAAGAGAAGTTAGAAGGATTTAATCAGGCAGAGAGAGTAGAGAACTTGATAATTGATCCACAAAGACCTAGCATTATTTATGCTGGTTCTGAATATGGACTCTTGACTTCAAAAAATGGTGGGCAAACTTGGGAAGAAGTAGCAATAATTATGCCTCCAGAATCAAAGCCAGTTTTGAGCTTAACTATTGATCCTAATAATACTGATCATCTATATTATGGCGCTGGTTCAATTTTGTATCGTAGTTTAGATCAAGGAGTCAATTGGACGGTTCATGAATTAGATAGCGAGCGTAATGTTAGGGCAATTATAATTGATCCACGTGATTCAAACATAGTATTTGTTGGAATGCACGAATAATATATGTATAAAGAAATTATTAAAAAAATTAAACCTAGATTAGAAAAAACCGTTGAGTATCTAAGAAATGGACTAGGTAGTTTGCAAGTCGGTAGAGCAACGCCTAGCTTAATTGAAAATTTAGAAATAGATGCATATAATCAAAAAATGCCTCTTAAAGATTTAGCTGTGATTCAATCTCAGGAACCTCGTATGGTTATAATCCGTCCATGGGATAAGACAATTATTAAAAACATTGAATCAGCTATTAGAAACTCAAGTTTAGGACTGAGTCCAATTGTAGATGAAGATTTTATTCGTTTAACCGTTCCTTCTTTGAGCGAAGAACGACGTAATGAAATAGTTAAAATTCTTAATGAAAAAGTAGAAGAATGTAGAGTTAGTATTAGAAGAAATAGAGAAGAGATTTGGCGTGAAATTCAAAACATGGAACAAGCAAAAGAAATTACTGAAGATGATAAGTTTAAAGCTAAAGATGAATTACAAAAAATCATTGATGAGTACAATAAGAAGGTAGATGATATAAAAAAGAAAAAAGAAGAAGAAATAATGACTGTATAATATGTTTTTAACTATAGTTACATTTATTTTAATACTCGGATTGATCATTCTAATTCATGAGCTTGGTCATTTTGTTATGGCTAAGAGAGCAGGGATTAGAGTAGATGAATTTGGCATTGGCTTTCCGCCAAGAATTTTTGGAATTAAAAAAGGAGAGACATTGTATTCTTTAAATCTTTTTCCATTAGGAGGATTTGTTAAAATTCATGGAGAAGACGGAAAGAAGAAAGATGATCCTGATCTTGATCGTGCTTTTTATAGCAAGTCAATTGGTACTCGGGCTAAGATTTTAGTGGCTGGAGTAGTTATGAATCTTCTATTGTCTATTTTTCTTTTAGGAATTGGTTATTGGATTGGTTTGCCTAGTGTCATTGAAGATGAAGATGTTTTAGAAGGAGCTAAAATCCAAGTTGTTCAAGTTTCTTCTGATTCTCCAGCTGATGAATCTAAAATTAAATCAGGAGATACAATCAGAGAATTAGTAATAGGAAATGAAAGTTTGACAGTAACTAAAGTGAAAGAAGTTCAGGATTTTTCTGATCAATATAAGGGGAAGAAAATTACAGTTGTAATTGAAAGAGGAGATGAAATTTTAGAAAAAGAATTAGTACCACGGATTTATTCTCCTGGAGGAGAAGGTCCTTTGGGTATAAGCTTGGCTAGAACAGCAATCGTTTCTTACCCTTGGTACCAATCTTTTTGGAAGGGCATTGTTAGTACTTTTTATTTAGCTTGGTTTATTATATTTTCTATAGGAACGATTCTTTGGCAATTGATAACTACAGGACATTTAACAGTCGAAGTCGCTGGACCAGTTGGTATTTTTGATTTAGCTGGTCAAGCCACACAACTTGGCTTTATTTACATCTTACAATTTACGGCTATTTTAAATATTAATTTAGCTATTATTAATATTCTGCCTTTTCCCGCCTTAGACGGTGGCAGATTGTTGTTTTTGGCTATTGAAAAAATCAAGGGTTCTCCTGTCAGTCAAAAAGTAGAAGGGATTGCTCATAGCATTGGTTTTATTATACTAATCTTATTAATGATAGCTGTTACTTGGCGGGATATTATAAGGATATTTTAATATGAAACAATCACATTTTTTTGTTAAAACCAAAAAAGAAGAATCTAAAAACGTAGAAACAATTAGTCATAAGTATTTACTTCGTGGTGATTTTATTGATCAATTAGCAGCTGGTATTTATACTTATCTACCCCTTGGATGGCGAGTCTATACCAAGATAGAAAGCATTATTAAGGAAGAGATGAATAATTTAGGTGGACAAGAATTATTTATGCCTACTTTAATTCCTAAAAATTTATGGGAAGAGACTAAAAGATGGGAAACTATTGATCCTCCTCTTTTTAAAGTAAAAGATAGACATGAAAAAGAATTCGGTCTTGGATCTACTCATGAAGAAGTAATTACTGATTTAGTTAGAAAAAGAGTTAATTCATATCAAGATCTACCTCTTTATCTTTATCAGATTCAAAATAAATTTAGAAATGAAATGAGAGCAACAGGAGGATTATTACGAGTCAGAGAATTTTTTATGAAAGATCTTTATAGTTTTAACGCTTCCAAAGAAGAGTCAATGGATTTCTATAACAAAGTTAAACAATCTTATTCAAATATATTTGAACGTTGTGGATTAAAAATAGCTATTGTAGAAGCTGATTCTGGAACGATAGGTGGTGATTTGTCTCATGAATTTATTGTTTTCGCTGATTCTGGCGAAGATAAAATTCTTTATTGTCCTCATTGTCATTATGGAGCTAATATTGAAAAAATAGGTGAGACAAAGATTTGTCCAAAATGCAAAAAATCTTTAGAAGAAAAAAGTGGAATTGAAGCAGGTCATATTTTTTATTTAGGAGAAAAATATAGTAAAGATATGAATGCGAATTTTATTGATAAAGATGGTAAAAAGAAATTAATTAGCATGGGATGCTATGGAATTGGATTGGGACGATTAATGGCTACTATCGTTGAAGTGTTGCATGATGATAAAGGCATTGTTTGGCCAAACAGTATTGCTCCTTTTGATATTCATTTAATTAATTTAATGGATGATAAAAAAGTGTCTGATAAGACTTATCAAAATATGATTGATAATAAGATAGACGTTCTTTATGATGATCGAGACAAAACACCTGGTGAAAAATTTGCTGATGCAGATTTAATTGGTATTCCTTTAAGAGTAGTTATTAGTGAAAAAACATTAGCTAAAGATTCAGTAGAAATCAAAAAGCGAAATAGCAAAGAAATTGAATTGATTAAAATAGATAAAATAATTGATAAATTAAAAAATGCTTAATAAATTATTTGGTATTTTTTCTAAAGACATTGGGATAGACTTAGGTACAGCTAATACATTGGTCTATGTCAAAGGAAGAGGCATAGTCATTAATGAACCATCTGTTGTCGCGGTTAATCAAAAGACTGGTCAGATTTTAGCAATTGGAGAAGAAGCTAAGAAAATGGTTGGTAGAACACCAGCTCATATTATTGCATCTAGGCCATTGGTCGCTGGTGTTGTTTCTGATTTTGAAATAACTGAGCAAATGCTTAAGTTTTTTATTGATAAAGTTCATAGAGAAAGTTTTTCTATTTTACCACGACCAAGAGTAGTAGTTGGTATTCCTTCTGGAGTTACGGAAGTAGAAAAAAGAGCAGTAGAAGATGCTACTAGAAATGTTGGAGCTAGAGAAGTCTATTTAATCGAAGAACCAATGGCTGCTGCCATTGGTATTCGTATGCCGGTTCAAGAAGCAACTGGAAATATGATTATTGATGTTGGAGGAGGAACAACCGAAGTAGCCGTTATCTCATTAGGTGGTATTGTTGTTAGTAGAAGTTTACGCACAGCGGGTGATAAACTTAATGAAGACATTGTTCAATACGCTAGAGAAGAATTTAATCTTCTTTTGGGAGAAAAAACATCAGAAGATATTAAATTAGCAGTAGGCTCAGCATATCCATTAGAAGAAAGAATAGAGACAACGATGCGTGGTCGTGACATTGTTACTGGACTGCCCAAAGAGATAGTAGTTGATGATTCTCAAATTCGTAAGGCATTGGTCCGTTCTATTAAAGCATTAAGTAATTCAATTAAGGGTATAATTGAAGAAACTCCTCCTGAGTTAGTTGCTGATATTATGCAGAGAGGTATTTTTTTAGTTGGCGGAGGCAGTCTTTTGCGTGGATTAGATAAATTAATAGCTGAACAAACTGAAATGCCAGTTAAACTAGTAGAAGATCCCTTAACTGCTGTGGTTAGGGGAACTGGCATGATACTAGAAGATGTTGATGCCTTAAAAGATGTTTTAGTTAGTACTCAGTACGAAGAACCGCCTAGATAAGTATGCCTGAATTACCTGAAGTAGAAACAATTAAAAAGCAATTGAATGCGAAAATCAAAGGGAAAGAGATAGGACAAATAAAAGTTCGACTGGAAAAACTTGTTAAATATCCTTTAAAAAAATTTAAAAAATTAGTTATTGGAGCTAAAATTGAAAAAATTAATCGTCAAGCTAAACTGATAATTTTTGAACTATCTAATGACTATTGTTTGATTATTCATTTGAAATTAACTGGTCAATTAATTTTTAATGGGACAGAGAACAAGCATACTCATTTAATTTATTCTTTTACTGATGGAAGTCGTTTACTTCATAATGATTTACGTCAATTTGGTTTTGTTAAAGTAATTCTTAAAAAAGAATTGAATGATTTTTTAAAAAAAGAGAGATTTGGACCTGATCCGTTAAGTAAAAAATTTACTTTAAAATTGTTTAAAGAATTATTAGCAAAAAGAAAGAAAAGTAGAATTAAACTTTTATTAATGGATCAAAAATTTATAGCAGGAATAGGTAATATTTATTCTGATGAGATTTTATTTGAAGCCGGAGTTAATCCTCTTAGACAAGCCCAAACTTTAAAGTCAAAAGAAATTGATAAAATTTATAAAGAAATTAAAAGAATTTTAATTTTAGCTATTAAAAAGAGAGGAAGTTCTAATAGGGACTATTTTGATGCTAATGGTAAAGAAGGTAATTTTGCACCTTTGCAAAAAGTTTATCAAAAAGAAGGCCTTGCTTGCTTTAAATGTAAAACTAAAATTAAAAGAATTAAGATGGGTGGCCGTTCAGTCCACTTTTGTCCTAAATGTCAGAAATAAAATTTCCTAAAAATTTTTTATGGGGAGCCGGGACTTCATCCCACCAAGTAGAGGGCGGGAATGTTAATGATTGGTCAAAATGGGAGAAAGGGAATGCAGAAGGTTTAGCTAAAAAATCTGAAACCTATTGGCAACCTTGGCAAAAAGAAAAATTCCCAGAAATGCTACAATCAAGAAACTATATTTCTGGGCGGGCCTGTGATCATTATCATCGATTTAAAGAGGACTTTGATATTGCTAAAGAATTAAACCATAATGCTCATCGTTTTTCTATTGAATGGTCGCGCATTGAACCAAAAGAAGGATTTATTGATGAAAAAGAGATAGAACACTACAGACAAGTTTTAATTGCTTTAAAAGAGAGAAACATTGAACCTTTTGTAACCTTATATCATTGGACATTGCCAAATTGGTTAGCTGAAAAAGGCGGCTGGTTGAATCCAAAGACGCCTTATTATTTTGATCGTTATGTAAAGATAATAAGTGAGAATCTATTCGATTATGTCAATTTTTGGATTACGCTTAACGAACCAAGTCTTTATGCTTCTAATTCATATTTAAAAGGCAATTGGCCGCCTGAAAAAAAGAGTATTTTTAAATACTTTAGGGTTGTTAATAGTTTAGTTAAAGCTCATAAATTAGCATATAGAGCTCTTCATTTAATTGATTTAGAATGTAAAGTAGGAATTGCTAAGAATAATATTTATTTTGAGAATATTCCTTTTATTAATTATTTTTGGAATAAATATTTTTTAAATAAAATTAAGAATGAGCAGGATTTTATTGGGCTTAATCATTATTTCCATCAAACCCTTTTTGGGAATAAAAATGAATCTGTTTCTGATATGGGTTGGGGAATATATCCAGAAGGGATTTATCGTGTTTTAAAAGAATTAAAAAAATATAATAAGCCAATATATATTACAGAAAATGGATTGGCTGATAAAGATGATCAGAAAAGAGAAAAATTTATTAAAGATTATTTAATTTGGATTTATAAAGCGATAGAAGAGGGGGTTGATGTGCGAGGATATCTTCACTGGTCTTTATTAGATAATTTTGAATGGGATAAGGGGTTTTGGCCAAGATTCGGTTTAGTGGAAGTTGATTTTAAAACATTTGAAAGGAAAATTCGTCCTAGTGCTTATAAATATGCTAAAATTTGTAAGGATAATAAGATAGATTTATGAATTATGTTCAGAAAACAATTTTTTTAAATCGCTTAGCCCTTTTCAGTAAACTGAAAAGCACGCCCACACCTACGATTCAAAAAAAATGCTTTCTAAACATCTTAAAAGATCATACTTTAATTGTTTAATTAAAAATTATGAACTGGTTAATAATCGCAATTATTGCTCATTTTGTTTCTGCTTTGGTTTTTGTAATTGATAAATACTTATTTTCTCATACATATCTTAAACCAGCTACTTACGCTTTTTATGTTGGTGTTTTTGGCGGATTAGCTGTTTTTTTAATTCCTTTTGGTTTTAGTATTTTTCCAGTTAATCAGATAATAATTAGTCTTTTGGCTGGAATGGTTTTTATTTTCGCAATTTTTTGTTTTTATAAATCTATTCAATTGGGTGAGGTTTCAAGAATCACTCCTATTATTGGCGGATTAGTTCCTCTTTTCACTTTTATTTTAACTTATTTTCTTTTAAATGAACGTTTAATAAGTAATCAATTAATTGCTTTTTGTTTATTAGTTTTAGGTGGAGTGATTATGGCTTGGCCTAGAAAACAAGCTAGAGCGATTTCTGGATTAGTTAAAACACCTTTAGTCAAAAGATTGCCTATAGCGATTTTAGCTGCTTTTTTCTTTGCTAGTTCTTATGTTCTAACTAAAATTATCTTTATTCAACAACCTTTTATTGATGGTTTCATATGGATGCGTTTTGGTGGAGTTTTAGGTGCTATCTTGTTATTCTCATTACCAATTACAAGAAGAGTAATTTTAGAAACTTCAAAAGAAATTAAATTAAAAACAGGGGAATTAGCTATTTTTAGTAAAATTATGTCTGGCGTGGCATTCTTCTTTCTTAATTATGCTATTTTTTTAGGTAGCGTTACATTAGTTAATGCATTACAAGGAGTTCAATATATCTTTCTTTTAATTTTAGCTTTGTTCTTATCTAAGAAATTCCCTAAAATCATGAGAGAGCAAATTAATCAAAGCGCAGTTTTGCAAAAAGCAATTGCTATTTTATTTGTTATTTTTGGATTAGGAATTTTAGCTTTTTAAAAAATGTTTAAATCTATTTTAAAATTTATCATTATCTCAATCATTTTATTCGCTATTTGTTTAGCTGGATTTTTAGTTTATATGTTTACTGGTAAAGCGCCAGTTGTTGAAAAAATTGATTTTGGTATTACTTTTAGTCAATATTTTGCAGAGCAAATGGATCTTGATTGGAAGAAAATGTATTTAGCTATTTTAGATGAATTGGGAGTTAAAAAAATGCGATTAGTAGCTTATTGGCAGAAAATTGAACCAGAACAAGGCAAATATTCATTTGAAGATTTGGATTGGCAGATTGAAGAAGCAAGGAAGCGAGACATAGAGGTTATTTTGGTTATTGGTAGAAAGGTTCCTCGTTGGCCTGAATGTCATATTCCTGAATGGGCACATGAATTAAGTGAATCAGAGCAACAAGAAGAATTATTATTTTTAATAAGCGAAATAGTAAATCATTATCAAGGTAATAAAACAATTAAAATATGGCAAGTAGAAAACGAACCATTTTTAATGGGTTTTGGAGAATGTCCAAAATTAGATAAAGAATTTTTAGAAAAAGAAATTAATTTAGTTAGAGAATTAGATTTTGATAATCGTCAAATTTTATTAACTGCAAGTGGTGAATTAAGTAGTTGGATTCAACCAGCTAGAAAAGCAGATCTTTTTGGAACTACTCTTTATAGAATTGTTTGGAGTGATACACTTGAAAGACATGTTGAATATCCTATTCCTGCTGTTTTTTATCATAAGAGAGCAAAATTAGTTAAATGGATTACTGGGATAGAAAGAATAATAATTATTGAATTACAAGCTGAACCATGGAATCATTTAATGATTTGGGAAACAACTCCAGAAGAACAAGATAAAACTATGAATTTAGAAAGATTTAAGGGAATTATAAAATACACTGAACAGACTGGTTTTGATGAGGCATATTTATGGGGTGCAGAGTGGTGGTATTGGTTAAAAGAGAAGCACAATATCGATACTTTGTGGATTGAAGCCCAAAAATTATGGGTAAGACCTTGACAAACAGCTCTTTTTTTAGTATTATATTAACATAAGATTAAATTGTTTTTTCATGGCCAACTTTTTTAAAAGGAGGTATATGATGAGCGATATAGAAGTTCTAGATGTGAAAAGAAGATCGGACGGAAAGGTACTAGGCGTAAAAATAATGACTGGTCCTTTCCAAATAGATTATGCTAGGTCTCATGGGAAAATTACAAAAACTAGCGTAATGAGATGTGACAAACAAATATCTTCTCGATCTGATCTCCACATTCCTTCTCATCTATTTACTCCTGCTATCAAAGTTGTCTATGGAATATTCAATTCGTAATCAAGGGGCTGTTGGTATAAAACTGACAGCCCATTTCTTTTTATAATATTCAATACTCATATTCTAAAATTTATTCGCGCTTTAGCCCATTAAAATGGGCGCCCTACACGCTCAAAAATTTTAGAATACTTGTTAATTTTACTTTATGAATAAATTTTATATCGTATGTGATAATATTCGTAGTTTAGAAAATATCGGCTCAATTTTTAGAACAGCCGATGCTTTAGGCGTGGATAAGATTTTTTTAGGAGGAATTTGTGGTAAACCGCCTCATCATAAGATTTCTAAAACTGCATTGGGTGCTGAAGAAAACATTGAATGGGAATATCAATGGCAAACTTGGCGTATAATTGATAAACTAAAAAAAGAGAAAGTTAATATTGTTGTTTTAGAACAAACTAAAAAAAGTATTCCTTATACTAAATTTAAACCAAAATTTCCTTTAGCCCTAGTAATTGGAAATGAAATAAAAGGAGTTTCTAATTCTGTTTTAAAAAAAGCTGATGATATAATTCATCTGCCAATGCTTGGTAAAAAAGAATCTTTAAATGTATCTGTAGCTTTTGGAATAGCGGGTTATAGTATTTTAGAAGCTCGCTCTTGAATTATATGCAATTTTTTAAAGTTATAAAAAAACATAAAAAATCAAAAGCTCGTTTGGG